>JAZUCR010000792.1:0-20258 GCA_045639225.1 Victivallales bacterium | reverse complement strand
TGACCGGATCCAGTTTCCGGGTCGTATCGCACAGCGATCCTTTAGCATACTGGAATATATTGGGTGTTGCCCAGTCGGCGTCGAACTGATGCAGCCGGACCAGGTTGATCCCGAACTTGGCCAGCCGCCGCGCCACCTGGTCGGCCTTGTCATGCGGCGGAAAACAGGCGGCGGAATTCAGCAGCACTCCCCAGAAACGCGCGCTGCTGCCGTCTTCGAATTCGAAGTGGTCGGAACAGGTCCGCATGAAACCGTGTTTCCCCGCGGGGACTTCATCTGCGAAAAGCGACGAGATATCCAGCGGTGCGTCATCCCAATGGAAAGTGTAATCTGCCCAGTGATTCATTTTTCAGCCTCATTTTCTTGATGGTTCAACGGATCATTCCCTTCCGTAAATTATAGCCGGAAAAATCATTTTTCAACAGCTGGAATGAGAAATAAAAGATCAATAATATAACTTTCGGATCACCGTTTCCTCCCGACTGGCATCAGGCTTTTTCCGTTCACTTGTATTGCCGGGGCGAAAAGCCGAAATGTTTTTTGAAGGAACGGGAAAAATAAGCGGGATCGGAAAAACCGCAGCGGGCGGCGCAGTCGGCCAGGTTCAAGGTGCGGTCCTGCAGCAGGGAACAGGCATGCTGGAGACGGATGGTGCGCAGATATTCGTTGAAGCTCAATTCGCTGGAATGGCGGAAAGCGCGAAGCAGCGTGGCGCGGCTCACGTTCAGGAAAGCCGCCACCTGATCGAGCCCGATCGGTTCCGCAAAATGCGCGTTCATATAGCTTTTCGCATAGGCGGTCAGTTTGGAAAACGCATCGTTCGGCCGGTGTCTCGCGGCGCCGGGGAAGACATTCCGCCAGGCGATCCCGAGCAGATGCGCCAGCCTCGTTTCCGCCAGCGAAAAATCGGAATCGGTCTCGTAACTGTCCAGCCGGAACATGTCGAACAGCAGCAGGAGCTCATTTTTGTCGCGCCCCGGGATCCGATAGAGACAGTTTGGAGCGGCGGCGGAAAAAAACCGGTCCGCCTGCGCCCATTTGAAATGAAGAAGGAAGATTTCCAGATCGTCCCCGATGTTGAAAAGATCCTTATGCTGGACGCCGCGCGGAATGAGCAGCGTATCGTTCCTGCCGGCCGGATATTCCTCGCCGGATTTCATGCGGAGCACCATGCGTCCCGAAATGATATGCATGACTTCTTCGTTGGCATCGGCATGGAACTTTTCCGCATACCGCTGCGGGACAAACAGCCGGGTCACGGACACGATCCGGGGCATGGATATTCGGGTATGGCGGACAGCCAGCATACGGAACGATGACCTTACGGTTTTCTCAAGCCGTTGAGTTCGTCGAAACCGACGATGCGGATCCCGAGTTTGCGGGCGTGGGCCAGCAGTTCCTCCAGCCATTCCACCGGCATGTCGATCCTGCCGATCTGATCGGCGGGTCCGATGTTATGCGAGAAAAACACCAGCACGCTGTCCGTTTGCGCCGCATGCGCGATCTCTTCTTTCAGGACCGCCAGTTCACTGCTGTAATAAGTGCCGATCCCGGTGCCGCCCAGATAGCATTTTTCCGGCAGCGTTTTCAGCGGATAATACAGCGTCTTTTTAGCGGGACCGCGCCCTGCCCGCAGGTGATCGAAATAAGGCGCCATCATCTGGTCAGACGTCTCGTCGCGCCGGTTGTTGGGATAGGCGAAACTGCGGATGGTCAGCCCGTGTTTCCGGCAGGCTTCCAGCTGCGGAGTGATCTCTTCGGCAATGTATTTTTCCTGTCCCTGTTCGTGAATGAAGGGCAGCGCATCCCGGTGATGCAGAGTATGGAGCCCGACCGTATGACCTGCCGCCTGAAGCTGTTTCATCACCGCGGCTTTTTCCGGCGTGATCTCCCCGACCACGAAAAACGTCGCATGGGCATCATACTTTTTGAACAGCGGATCGGCCTTGAGCCAGCTTTCGCCGTGATAATCATCGAAAGTGAAACACACCGCACCGCGCTGCTCCGTAACGCAGCCGGTCAAACCGATCGCACAGGCCGCCATCATCAACCATCCTTTTTTCATAAGTTACCCTGTTATTTCAGACTGTTCCGTCCTTTGGCGATAATATATTCTCGGGAACCGCCGCTGTCAAGTTCGGTTTCCCGCGATCCGGGCACGGAAATTCAGGAGACCCGCCCGGTCCGGATCAGATCCGCATACCAGTGATAACTCTGCTTCGGAAGCCGTTCCGAAGTGAGGTAATTCACGAAGATCAGACCGAACCGCGGACGGAATCCCGAACACCATTCCAGATTGTCCAGCAGACTCCAATGGAAGTAGCCTTTGACCGGGATCCCTTCCCGAACGGCGCGGGACAGCTGGAGCAGATATTCCCGCATGTATTTGATCCGGTGCAGGTCATAGATCTTTCCGTCCGGTTCGGGACGGTCGTTGCCGGAAAGGCCGTTTTCGGAAATCACCAGTTCTTTCGGATGCCATAATTCCTGAACCAGACGGCAGCCCCAGTACATGGCGCCAGGCTGGAACAGCACACTGGCATCGTCCCGGTATTCCGTGTAGACCTTATATTTTTCAGGCTCATCGGGCGCATAACGGACCATTCTGCCGTGATAAATGTTCAATCCGAGGAAATCCATGGGAGCGCTGATCAGTTTGAAATCGCCGTCGGCGACTTCGGGCGCATTCTCTTTTTCTTTCTCCAGGTAGCAGTCGAGGTAACGGCCTTCCATGACCGCGGTCAGGAAATAAGCGTTGGTTTCGCGGAATGCCTGCTTGGCAGCCTCCACATCCTCCGGACGGTCCATCATCGGGATCATGAAAATGGGATTTTCCGCGATGCCGACTTTGGCATGCGGCGCAACACTCCGCAAGACCTGCATGGCGGTACCGTGCGCCACCAGCATGTTGTGCCGAACCTGATTGCGGCGTTTGGCGGAAAGGCGCAGCCCCGGCGCGATCAGCCCGTTGGCATAACCCTGGTCCGTGCAGCCCAGAAATTCGTTGGTGGTGAAATAATGTTTGACGCGGCTGCCCAGCGCTTCGGCGACGCAAGCGGCGTATTCGCCGAAATATTTGATGGTTTCCCGCGATTCCCAGCCGGCGTATTCTTTCTGCAGCGCCAGCGGCAGATCCCAGTGATACAGAGTCACATACGGTTCGATGCCGTTTTCCAGCAGACTGTCGCACAGCCGCTTGTAATAATCCAGCCCTTTCGGATTGACTTTGCCTTTCCCTTTGGGGATAATCCGGCTCCAGGCCAGCGAAAAACGGTAGGCATTCATGCCCGCCTGTTTCATCAGCCGGACATCTTCCGGCCAGCAGTGATACTGATTGCTGGCCACATCGCCGGTCACGTTCTCGAGAATGGCGCCCGGCTGTTTTTCGAATTCGGTCCATACGGACGGACCTTTGCCGTCCTCATGCGCTCCGCCCTCGACCTGATACGAGGCGGTGGCAGTTCCCCAGATGAAATTCTTTGGGAAATCTCTTTCTGTTTTCATGGTTTTTCCTGCTTGAATATTAAAGTTCCGTAGTTGTCGGCGGCATGCCAGTTGCCCACCATGGCCAGCGGCGACCAGGTGGAATTTTCCTGCTTGATCCCGTTGATATTCCGTTCCCGGGTGAAATTGAAACGGAGCGTGTTCCCTTCGTTTTTCAGCTCTTCGAGCGGAATCGAAATGTCCGCGGTCCAGCCGTCGGCCTTGCGGTGCGTTTTCACCTGCAGCCCCTTCATCTGGACCCAGCGGGGCACCACCCGGCCTTTGAATACCGAACTCCAGGCATTATTGTCGTTCACGATGATCTGCCAGAATTTACGGCTCTTTTCCGCGAAGAAGAAAAGTTCGATGCAGTTGTCCATCCAGACATCCTGATTTCCGGAAGCATGTTTCGGATCGGTCATACTTTTCGCCAGCAGCGGTTCCTGCAGCTCGGCGCGGATGAACAGTCTTTCTTTGGAAGCCAGCAGCCGGAACGAGCCGCCGGCCTGCAGCTTCGGGTTCATCCGGTCAGCCGAAATCAGCCGGTATTCCGGGGCTTTTTCCCATTCAGCATCCGCCGGGAATCCGGTTCCCGCCGACGCGAAAACCGTCAGGTTGAGTTTCTTCCGGTTTTCCTCCTTGTCCATGACCTCGCTGCGTTCGGCTTTCATGACCCCGAACAGGTATTTGCGGAGCAGTCCGACCCGTCCGGCATAAACCGAACCGGCAGGGACCGATGCTTCCATCTTCTTCAGCAGGGAATCGATTTTATTCATTTCCGCCGGGGTGTAGACCTCGCTCCAGACCATGCGCTGGTACTGATCCTTGTTAGCCCGAACGATCCCGATCTGATTGGAATTGCCGGTCCGGTTCGTGCAGATCATCCGGTCGATCTTTATCCAGTTGTTTTCGAACAGTTCGAAAAGTTTCCGGGCCGGTTCCGCCGCAGGTCCGTAATACAGTCGGAAATAGGCTTCCAGTTCCTTTTTCACATCCCGGTCCGGATCCCAGACCAGACGCATGAAAATATACACGTCCATGTTCCGGAAGGTATGAGTCTGCTGATGATTTTCGCAGGAGATCCCGGCACAGTACGGTTTCATGGTCCGGAGATACTGCGCGGTAAGATGCGGATAAACATCCGGAACGCCCGGCAGGAAGCGCCCGAAATCCGCCGTGCACTGATAGACCCACAACGGGATGTTCTTCGGTCCGAGCAGATCGCCCCAGCTCTTCAGCAGTTTCAGATCGTGTTCCAGCTGATCCGGGAAAATCATCGACCGCGCACCCGGCAGACAGATCCGCACCCGGAGATTTCCGGTTTTTTCGAGCTTGCGCGGCATGGATTTTTTCGGCGGATAGACCAGCGTGCTGATATACCGTCCGGGGTATTTGTCCTTGATCGTCTGCGCGATCCCGCCGATCACTTGCCAGATGATCTCCGTGTCGTCCGGGCAGGGATGCTGTTTCCGGAATTCCTGACAGCGGTCGCACCAGCAGCGGCCGTCGTTGCCCGTGCTGTGATCCATCGGATCGATCATGAATTCATCCGGCGAGATGAACGGCATCGGCCATTTGGAGTCGATATAGCCCTTGATGCCGGTGAAGCCGCATTCCTGCGGCGATTTGCCGGAAAAATAACCTTCCACGGCGCGGAGCCAGACTTCTCTGGTGTACGGATCGGTCCAGCAGGAATAATTCGGATTGCGGCGGCCGTCTTTCATCTGCTGGTGGGCCGAAGTATGCTTCAGCCATTCCGGATTTTTGAACAGTCCCAGCGAGCGTTCCGAATGTCCGCCCGGCACCATGTTCCGGGTCGAAACATTGTTCCGGATCCCCCACAGGAACAGCTCATCGACACTTTTCACGTATTCATTGGCATCCGGATGTTTGCGGATGAAATTCCAGCCGTCGGCGATCTGCCGGTCCTGATAGAACGGCTTGAAATGGATCTTCCGTTCCGGGATCCGGAGCGTTTTGCAGTTGGGCACATAGACCCCCTCTTTTCCCGGCGCCAGCCAGCGCACGCCCAGCGAATCCAGGAAATTGTGCACCCCGCGCAGTGTCCCCTTGTCCGGATTGTCGTAAAAATAGTTGAACATCTGGACCCGTTTGGGAGTGTCTTTGCCGTAAATGTCGATCCGGTCCCCAGCAGCCTCGATCACGAATTCATCCGGACCGAAAATTGCCGCATCGCCGAACCCGAGGTAAAAATTCACCTTAGCGGCGGGCCGCCGGACGATCTTGAATTCCGCACCGGTCATCAGTTTCAGATGTTCCGCCAGTTCGCGGGCCGCCAGCTGAACGATCGGTTTGGCCTTGACCGGGATCACGATCCCCGCTTTCGCCTGACCGTTCTCCGCCAGCGTGATTTCAGCAGCTGACAGGACCGGGAGAACAGCTATCAGAAATAACGCCGACAGTCTTTTCATTTGCTCAGCCTTTCGATGGCTTTTTCGGCCGCACTGTAATTGAATTTATATTGGACTTTTTTGCCGTTTTCCAGCGCGATCCGGTAATGTTTCAGGGCTTCCTCTTTTTTGCCGAGCTTCTCGTAAGCAAATCCCGCATCCATGTGTCCGGTGTAATAATTGGCCGGATGCAGTCCTTTCAGAACCAGAACGTTGCTGATGACTTCCAGAGCCGCCTGCGGCTGATTTTTCCGCATGTAGATCGCGGCCATATAGGTATAGGTGCGGAAATAATCATTGCCGGTCTTCGGGCTCGGCATGTTCTGGGCCTGCTGCAGCAGTTTCAAGGCAAAATCCGCCCGGTTCGTCCACAGATAGCTGGCGGCGAACGTATTCAGCAGGTTGCGGATTTCCGGCGGCTGGAGCATTTCATCTTCCACCGCTTCGGTCATGAACGCTTCCGCCTCTTTCCATTTCTTCTGCTTGTTCAGCGCCTGATATTTGCCGGAGATCGCCCGGCATTTCTCAACCGAATTGGCGGCGGACTGCATCGCTTCCCCGTACTTGACCTCGGCCAGTGCATAATCTTTCGCCTTCGCCGCTGCCGCGGCTTCCTTGAACGAAGCCGCATAATCTCCGCCCTGCAGAACCGCCGCGGCCAGCAGAACGACTGCCGTTATAATCGTTTTCATGTTCCGTTGTCTCCTGAAACCGAATGGTTTTTCATTATTGGAAGATGCCTTTTTCGTGCCACTCGCCGTCCGGGAAGAAATAGGCATAATAAGAAGTGGCACCTCGGACGGTATCGGGGATCATCATCATTTCCGCATGGCCGTCCCCGCGCAGATACACGGATCCGGTCTCATGTCTCTGCAGTTCCAGTTTCCGGTTGGTCTTGTCATTGACCCAGTTGAAAATGAAGCTTCCCGAAGAATTCCGGTTCGGTTCGCCTACCGAAGTATATTTCGACGGGCTTTTCAGCTTTGACTGTTTGGGCTGCCGGTTCCAGTTGCTGGTCGGAGACGTATATAAGAAACCATTTTCCTGATTCGGACGGTACCAGACGGAGGATCCGTTGTAGTTGTAATTATAGACCTTACTGTAAATCAGAGCTTTCGGGGTGATGTCCCGCATGGCCGGGCAGACTGCGACTTTCGCGGAACCGTTGATTTTCAGATTCAGATAATCGCCGATCAGATAGAACAGCTGATTGTAAGTTTGGGCCGGATCCGAGTCTACGGTCGGAAAGGTATCGCCATGGTCTTCCCCGTACATCCGGAGCGCCAGTCCGATCTGTTTGTTGTTGCCCAGACACGCGGTCCGGTTCGCCGCCTGTTTCGCCTTGTTCAGCGCCGGCAGCAGCATCGAGGCCAGGATCGCAATGATCGCAATCACCACCAGGAGCTCTATCAAAGTGAATTTGGAAAGTCTCCATGCTGCGGTTTTCTGTTGTCTGCTTACGGATTTCATGTCGTCTCCTTGGTTAAAATTCACTATTTATGAACTATCTTTCTTATGATTTGCAGTTCAGGCCCGTGATCAGCCAGAGCGAGGCCGGATACTGTTTTTTCAGGATCAGATTTCCTTTCCGGATTTCGGCCGGGATCTCTTCCAGATCATGCGCTTCATCCAACACCCGGACCTTGACCTGATCCGGAGAACATCCCTTCAGACCCAGTTCCAATTCCTTAACTGCGGAATTGAAATCGGAAACCAGGATCGCACCCTCGCCGTTTTTCCCGTTTCTGCCGGCGAGAATGGAAATTTCCTGCTTGGACGAGACTGCCTTGACCCGGGCGTCGTAATCCAGCATCTGCGCAAAGGCATACAAGGCATACCAGGTTTTGAATTTCCGGTGATAGGAGTCCATGACCCCCCAGCCGCCGCGGGTCCCGACGGTATAATAATTGCCCATGGTCAGCGGGGAATCCTGCCACCAGCTGAGGATATTGGCCACGGCGCAGGCGCTGTCGATGCCGTTGATCCCGTGCATTCCCATCTTCCATTCCGGAGTATTGCTCCAGCTTTCGGTGAAATGCCATTCGTTCAGCTGCAGTTCGGTATCCTTGAACCCGTATTCATCCAGCAGTTTCCGATACTTGTACGGTTCCTTGATGATGTAATCCAAATCCACCGGATAGCAGTGCCAGGTGAAAAAGTCGACCGGAATACGGTTTTTCCGGCAATAAGCCAGAAAATCCTTCGTAAACTGCCAGGGTTTCTCCCAGCGTTCGGGCTGCACCGGACAGCTCAGCGAAGGTCCGCCGACTTTCAGTTCGGGATTATGCGCCTTGAGCGCCAGCGCGAACTTCCCGTAAAGTTCCATGTACAGTTCGTTGGATCCGCTCCACATGTGCGGCTTGGCATTGGGTTCATTCCACACTTCCCAGTATTTGATGTTCCAGGAAAAACCGTTCGCCCAGCCTTCATTGTAATGACGGACGATATTCATACAGATCCGGACCCATTTGTCCATATCCGGCGGCGGATAGGCCAGATAGTTTTCCAGCGAATGTTCGATGCTCGGACCCAGCCGGTAAATGATATCCGTGCCCAGCGAGCGGATATTGCGGATATAATCGTCCGTCTGCTTGAAATAATAATTGCGCGGATCGTTCTCATCCGCTTCCCAGTTGCCGAAAATCAGCTGCACATCCACCAGGCGCATCCCGGGATTGTCCAGCGGTACGTCATGAAGGCGGGCATACGGGATCCGCAGGGCTTTGAAATCCTCGTTCCCGTTGAAATTTTTCTGGCCTGAAAGATTCGGTCCGAAATTACTGCCGTTCAAAGCCCGGATTTTTCCCTGGTCTCTGGTGAAATCAACTTGAATCTTCATTTTCCGCTCCCGATTCGATAGCATTTTCCAAAAAAAGTCTTTAACTTCTTTTATTCAAGATATTATATTATACACAGCTTTCCCGATTTGTCAAGAGTTACAGCGGAAAAAAGGTTCCCTTAAGAAAAAGTTCCGAAGAATTTCTTTTTCACTGCATAAAAACCGCTTTTGCCGACGAACAGAGAATTAAACCACAACGGCTGTGGCACAGGTTTCTCAACAGTTCAAAAAGGAGGAAAACATGAAGGGACTGACTGAAAAACAACGGAACATCCTGAATTTCATCGAGGACTTTATGGAGGTCAATATCATGGCCCCCACCGTCTACGAGATCGCCGAACATTTCAACATCAAAACCTCGACCGTCTTCGCGCATCTGCGCTCGCTGCAGAAGAAAAACTACATGACGCGCAGCTCCAAGGCCCGGAGCATCAATCTGAACCGGCCGCGGAACAAAGGGCGCCGTCCCTCCGGCATCTGTGCGATCCCCGTCTATGAAAAAGACGGCATGCGCGGCGGCAAACCGCTGTATTACGATTCATCGGTGCTGAAAAACATTCTGGATTTCCGGAAACTTTTCGCCGTAAAAGTCCCAGACGGCAGCATGAGCGCGGCGGGCATTCTCGACGGCGACATCGCCATCCTGAAAAAAATCAGCGGCAATCAGGTCCGCAACGGCGACATCGTGCTGGCGGAGGTCGACGGCAAACCCGAACTGCGCACTTATCACGAGCTCGATGGCGACCATTTCACGCTCACTGCGGCATCCGGCAATCATCCGTCCGTTCAGCGGACCCGCGAAGAAGCTCCGATCCAGGGAATTCTGGTCGGGGTCCAGAGATGCCTTTGAACAACCCGGCAAACAAACGGTGATTCACAGCTCGGACGCAGACGTCAGGATCAGCAGCGTCAGGACTTCCGACAATTCCTCCACGGCGCCCAGCGTATCGCCCGTTCCCCCGCCTATCTTTTTCCGTGTATAAAGACTCCATAAAACTCCGAATACCAGCACCGCAGCCGGCGCAATCAGACAGATCGGCGGAAAAAACGCATACATCAGACCGAAGGAACAGAGCACGCTCAGGATCATGGCTGAAACCGGCTTACGTTCGAAGACCAGTCTCCCCAAACCTTCCGGCCGCGCATACCGGCTGAACATCAGATGATACACCATCGCACAGCGCCCGTTCAGAGACATGAAAAACAAGACCCACGGGATCTGTTTTTCTGCTGAAACGGCCAGCGCGGAAAACTTGACCAGACTCCACGCCGCAATCGCCAGCACTCCCATCGTCCCGATCCGGCTGTCATGCATGATCTCCAAGATCCGTTCCCGCGGACGGGAACTCAGAAATCCGTCCGCCGTATCCGCCAGACCGTCCAGATGAAATGCCCGGGTCGGCACCTCGGAAAGAAACGTCAGCAGGGCAGCGGCCGGCAACAGCGGTAAAATCTTCAGGAGACCCGCTGCAATCAGCGCCAGGATTGCTCCGATAACCATCCCGATCAATGGGAAAAAGAATGGCGTCCGCCGGATCTCTTCGTCCGTCGGAACAAAATTTTTCCCCGTCGGGAATGAGGTGAGCATGGAAAGAGCGGCGCGCAGGATTCTCATTTCCGGTAATTCCCTTCTCCGGAAACCGCCGCACTCTGAAAAGTCGCCATTTCACGCAGGATCGCCGCCGCACTGTCCGCAATGGGCATCGCCAACGCACCGCCGGATCCTTCGCCCAGCCTCAGACCGAGTTCCAGCAGCGGTTTTTTTCCGAGCATTTCGAGCATCGCGCGATGTCCCGGTTCGGCACCGCAATGCGCCATGATCATATAGGGGACCCCGGCGGGACACAGCTTCGCCGCGATCATCGCTCCCGCGGTCGAAATGAAACCGTCCACCATCACAGCTTTGTGCCGGGAGGCCGCACCCAGGATCACCCCGGCAATGCCGCCGATTTCCAGACCGCCGACTTTCGAAAGGACATCCAGAGCATCGTTCGGATCCGGCCGGTTTGCTTCGATCCCGCGCGCGATCACCTCCGTTTTGTGCTGCACCATTTCCGGCGTCAAACCGGCTCCCATGCCGACGCATTTTTCCAGCGGCAGCCCGGTCAGCACGCTCAAAATCGCACTGCTCGGCGAGGTGTTCCCGATCCCCATATCGCCAGTCCCGAAAATATCGGTCCGGTCCGACATCCCCTGCGCGATCTCGATGCCCGTTTCTACCGCGCGGACCGCTTCCTCGCGGCTCATGGCGGGACCTTTGGCAAAATTCGCCGTGCCGCGGCGGATCTTCCGGTGCAGCATCCGGTCCCCGAATGCGGTAAGGTCGGCATCCACTCCGACATCGACAATGGAAACTTCGGCTCGGGCCTGACGGCCCAGCACGCAGACGCCCGCACCGCCGGCGATGAAATTGGCGATCATCTGCCGGGTCACTTCCTTGGGACTGGGACTCACTCCTTCCTCGGTAATGCCGTGATCGGCCGCCATCAGAATGATGTTTTTCCGCCTCGTTTCCGGCTGCAGGGTCTCCTGGAACCCCGCCAGATCCACCGCCAGATCCAGCAGACGGCCCAATGCCCACGGCGGCATCGTCAGAGTCAGGATATACTGACGGGCTTTTTCGCGCCAGATTTCCGACGGCGGAGTAATTTGATTTATAGTTTGTTCCAGAAGTTCCATGATTTTATCCTTTGATTTTCCACGGTATGCCGCAGACACAGTACCAAACCTCATCGGCGGCGGCGGCGATCATCTGTCCGCATCGTCCGGAACAATCCCGGAACAATCGCGCCTGCGCATTCTCCGGCACGATCCCCTGCCCGACCTCGCTGATCACCAGCACCGCCAGTCCGGGAAACGCTTTCAGCGAACCGATCAGCTTTTCCGTTTCCAGCCTCATTTCCGCCTCGGTAAAATTCGCGCTGCGGAACATCAGATTATTGATCCAGATCGTGAGACAATCCACCAGGACGGCCTCGGCGTGCTGTTCCTGCGCCCGTTTCAGCGCGGCATTCAGGTCGTATTCTTCCTCGATCGTGGACCAGCCTTCGCCAACCCGGCGTTCGCGGTGCAGTTTCACCCGCTGGGCCATTTCTTCATCAAAAATATGCGCGGTGGCGATATAGGCCCGTTTTCCGGCATGATCCGCAGTGCATTTTTCGGCGAAAACACTTTTTCCGCTCCGCGCCCCGCCGGTGACCAGAATGATTTTATTCATAAATATTCCTTTCCGGGCAGGACCGCCAGTGCGCCGTCCGGGCCGCGGCTGACCGATACATGCAAATTATATACGTTCAAAAGATTTTCCGGGGTGAGGACTTCGCCCGGAGCTCCGTCGGCAGCGATCCGGCCGTCTTTCAGCAGCAGCACCCGGTCGGCGAAATTGGCCGCCAGCATCAGGTCGTGCAGGATCATGAAAACCGTTTTGGTTTTCGCGCATTCGCGGAGGATCTTCAGGACCGCAAAAGTATGTGCCGGATCAATGGCAGAAACCGCCTCGTCCAGCAGGAAGATCCCCGGCTCCAGGGCCCACGCCGCCGCCAGCATCGTCCTCTGCCGTTCCCCGCCGGAAAGCCGGTTGCAGGAACGGTCCGCCAGATGATCCACCTCGAACAGTTTCATCGCATTTTCAACCGCCGCCCGGTCCGCCTCGGAGGCAGCGGCAAACGGCGACATTCTGGCATTGCGTCCGATCAGCACATATTCGCGGACGGTGAAATCCAGCGCGGGCGGAGCGCTCTGCATCACCACGCCGACATGCCGGGCACGTTCACGGACGCGGAATTGGCCGATGGGACGCCCGTCCAGTTTCACCTCGCCGGAATCCGGTTTCAGTTCACCGGTCAGCAGTTTCAGCAGGGTGCTTTTGCCGCTGCCGTTCGGTCCCAGCAGGACCGTGAAACGCCCGGGTCCGAGTTCCAGATCGATCCCCCGCAGCAGATCCTTTTCACCGTAGGAAAAAAACAGATTTCCGGTTTCAATTTTCATACCGTTTCCTCCGGTTGATGATCCACAGGAACAGCGGCCCGCCGAGCAGCGAAGTGATGACTCCGATGGGGATCTCCTTGAACGGCCAGGGCAGACGGGAAAGAATATCGCAGAACATCAGGAAATCGGCACCCCAGAGAAACACCAGCGGGGTGATTTTCCGGTGATCGCAGCCATAGACGCGTCTCACCAGATGCGGCACGATCAGACCGCAGAATCCGATGATCCCGGCCAGCGATACCGAATAGGCCGCCAGCAGGGAACCGGCGATGACCATGATCGAGGTCAGTTTCCGCGTATCCTCGCCCAGATTCCATGCCTCGGAATCGCCGATCGACAAGGCGTTGAGTCCCCTCGAATGGAACCAGATCACCGCCAGCAGGATCAATAGGAGAAAAATACCGGGAAGCAGCAGAACGGGATCGGCGGTCTGCAGATCGCCCAGCATCCACCAGGTGATCCCCGCCAGCTGGTCGGTATGTGCGATCGAAATCAGAAACATCAGGATACTGCCTGCGATCGTGCCGGTGATCACCCCGCTCAGCAGCAGATTTTCCCGGCCGCGGCTTCCCCAGCGGCTGATGCCCAGCACCACGCCCAGCGCCGCCAGCGCACCGAAGAGAGCGCCCAGCGGCAGACTCAGCACCGAATACGCCGCCAGCCCGCTCACGATCACCAGTGCGGCACCGACGCCGGCACCGCCGGAAACGCCGAGAATGAACGGCTCCGCCAGCGGATTGCGCAGCACCGCCTGAAACACCATACCGGACAACGCCAGCGAACCGCCGACCGTCAAGGCGGCCGCCATCCGGATCAGCCTCAGATCCACCACCGGATCGACCACCGGGTTCGACTCGGAGAACTGCAGCAATTCAAGCGGAGGGATCCAGAATGCGCCGGAGCAGATCCCGAGGATCAACAGCACGGGCAGAAGCAGCAGCGGCAGCCAGATGCCAGCATTACCGACCGCCTTCATCGGATCTTCTCCAACTCATTTTTCAGCCATTGGATCCCTTCCGGGAGACGCGGACCCGGACGCTGGAGCACAGATGAATCCGGCGCATATATGACCGCCCCTTCCCGCACAGCTTTCAACGCCTGCCAGAACCGGTCTTTTTTATTCAGCGGCCGGCTGCAGGTCCAGACCAGCACATCCGGCTGATTCTTGATCAGCCAGTCTTTCGAAGCGGTGATATATTCCGGCTTGAGTCCCTGCGCCAGATTGACGCCGCCGGCATATTGGATCACGGTCTCCGGCAGCGAGCCGCCGCCGGCAATCATCAGCGGCGCATCCCAGATCACCCAGCAGATTTTTTTCTTCGGGGTAATTTTTTCCGCCTGGATACGGAATCCTTCCAGCTTTTTAGTGACTCGTGCGATCTCCGCAGCGGCGGCATCCGGACAATCCAGCAGACGGCCGAGCAGTTCGACCCAGCGCGCATATTCGTCCATATTCCGGCATTGCATCCGTTCGAACCGGATCCCGGCGCGTTCCAGCGCTTTTCCCTTGCCCGGATTCCGCAGATCGTTGGTAATGACCAAGGTTGGTTTCAGTTTCAGAACGCGTTCGAGATCCGGATCGGCAAATCCGCCCGCAACCGGCAGTTTGACAGCTTCGGCGGGATAATCACAGGCACTGCTGCGGCCGACCAGCAGCCGGCCGCGGCCGAGCTGGAAAACCAGTTCCGTCAGGGAAGGCGACAACGATACGACCCGGATCTCATCCGAAAAAACCCCGACCTGAAACAGAAACAAAAAAACGACTGCAAACAACCGGACAAGCTGAAACATGTTCCTCATTCTTCCGTTTCCGTTTTACGACACCGGGAAACCGGTCAATCTTCGGTGGCGGTTTCTCCGGCCTCGACGCTCTTGATTTTGGCCGCCAGGACCGCCAGACCGCCGGCAATCACTTCCCGCTGGACGATCACGCCTTCGGGAACCGCCAGACAGACATTGGCAAAATTCCAGATATAGCGGATGCCTTCGGCAATCAGCTGGTCCGCCACGTTCTGCGCCGCTTTGCTGCCGACGCAGATGATCCCGATCCGGGGTTTCAGCACGGCCAGTTTTTCATGCAGGGTGCCGACATCGAGGACTTCGTGGCCATGCACTTCGGTCCCGATCTTGTCCGGACTGTTGTCGAACACGTAATCGATCGTCAGGCCGTAAAGGGAGAAATCCTGATATCCGAGCAAAGCCGATCCGAGCGCGCCCGCGCCGATCAGCACACCGTGGATGCCATGGTCCCAGCCGACATATTCCCGGATCGCTTTGATCAGATCATCGATCCGGTAACCGTAGCGGCGGTGTCCCGCCAGTCCCGTCATCGCAATATCCTTGCGAGCGACGATCAGTTCGATATTCATATACTGCGCCAGTTCGGTGCAGGATACATAGGTCTTGCCCTCCTGCCGCATCCGGTAAAGTTTATGAAGATAAGTCGGCATTCGGCGGATGGTAGGCGTACGCTGTATTTTCAATCGTCCCATTTATTCCCTGCTGTTTTATTTTCGAATCATAAATACATGTGCATAAAACATAATATATTATGTGTAATACATTACACTCTCAGCTTAAATTTGTCAAGAGGGAAACATCAGTTTTTTACTTCCATCGGCTGTTCCGGGGAGGCGTTCGGCTTTGGTTTTCCGAGATCCTGCCGCTGGGCTGATCCCGGCGGTCCGGCGGCAAAAACCGCGAAAAAAAGCATTTTTCCCGTTCCGGAAGTTGACAGACCGTCGAAAAAACAGTATAGTATCCTAAATTGTATAGAATCAACCGCATGGAGCAGCTATGTTTTCAGGATTGAAAAAAAATACAGTAATGACGGCCGCGCTGCTGTTGTCGGCTTTGCCGCTCGGGGCGGCAGTGCAGGTCACGGAAGGGAAGATCCTGCTGGGAAATTCCTTCCAATTGCCGACCGGAAGTCCGGCTGAATTCGAATGCCGGATCACCAATCCGGATCCCAAACCGCACCGGGTAATGATCCGGCTGAGTACCGGCGGTTACGGCTCGGGCCTGAACAGCAACAGTCCTGAAATGGTCATTCCCGCCAGGAGCACTGCGGTCCAGCGTTTTCCGATTTTTCCGGCCACGGATGAAAAATATACGTTCAGTGTGTTCGAAGACGGGGTCCGCCGTCCGAATTCCACGATGTATGAATGTTCCGTCAAATTCATTGATAACAATACCGGCGCAGTCGGCATTCTCAATGACCGAGGAGCCGCTCCGGGCGGATTCAAGGAAAACGGTTTTCTGTCCCGCCGTCTGGTCTCGGTCAGTTTCCGGGCCGGAAGTCTGCCGAAACAAAGCGAGGTCTTGCGCTCTCTGAGTGCTTTGGTCATAGCCGAGCCGGATTTCTCCAGATACAGTTCCGAAGATTTTGCGGTCATTCTGGAATATGCAGCCAACGGCGGACTGGTGGTTTTTGCCGATCCGGCCGGAGCTCTGGCCGCGGCCTCGACGCCGCTGGCCGATCTGATGGGCGTGGTGCCGCTGGGCATCCGCAAGGTTCCGAATCATCTGTTCCGGAAAAAAAAGCCGAGAAACCTTCCGGTCAATCCGTTCGAACTCCAGTTCCTGGACACGGTCGAAAAGCCCGGCTGCCGCACGGAACGTTTCATGGAAGCTTCCGGAACCGGATTCCCGCTGTTCGCGGAAAACCGTTACGGGCTGGGAATGGTCCGGTTTCTCGCGTTTGCCCCGGTAACCGATAATTTCCCCGGCGACACGGAGACCCCCCATCGCTTCACGGCAAAGCTGCTGAACATTCCGCCGGCGGGACAGTCGCTGACCACGTTCCGGGCGCCGCTGGACCGTTTGACCGGGTTCACCGTGCCGCATACCGAGACGGTCCGCAATATCCTGATTTTCTATTTTGCGGTCCTGGTGGTGATCCTGTTTCTCGGGTTCCGCTGGAAACGGCATATCAGCGCCTGGGCAGTCGGGGCACTGGCCGCGATCCTGCTGACTGTGGCGATCCTGATCCATGTGAAAAGGACGATCGGGCAGCGGGGCGCCATTGCCGCGGTCCTGCATGTGGAAAATGCGCAGGCTCCGGGTTCCGGACGCAATTATATTTCGCTTTACGCCCCGGCCGCGATGAAGACTACGGTAAAAAGCAGTTCGTCCCGCAATCTGTATGAACTGCTGCCGTTCCGGCGGTTTTTCGGTTTCTCCGCCTCCGGGATGGACAATCTGAATGTCTCCCCGCTGGATCTGCGGATGCAGTCCGATGACACCATGCAGATCCACGAGATCAACCTGGGGGCCCGTACGTCCCGCCAGGTCATGGAACATCTGTCTTCCCCGGTCGTGCCCGCCAATGGAGTGAACTGGAAAACACCGCGCCTGCTGCTTTCCGCGGAAGGGCTCAAAATGGATCCGTGGAAAATCCCCGCGGCCGCCCGGCGGACCGAAGCGGCATTCGTGCTGTTCCCGAACGGATCCAAGGCGGCGGAACTTTCGCCGGACGGGATCTGCACCATGAAAGATCATGATTCGGCCATCGCCGATCCGCTGATCGAAGATATCCGCAGCGCTCTGGAAAAGAGCCATTCCAAAAAATATCCTGCCGTCGTGCTGGTTTCGGATATGGCCCGCCCGCATCCCGGATTGGATCCGGTTTTTCTGCAGCAGGGCAAAAACGTCACGGTCTATCCGGCCGAGGTGGTGTCGGTTTCGGATACGGTCATGATCCCGTCGGAACTCTTCGAGCTGACCCCGGCGGACACCGGTTCGCGCATGGGACTGGAAGGCGGACGGATCAATACGACTTATTCGGTCCAGCCCGGGATGACGATCACCTTCAAGCTGAACCTTTCCGGCGCCGTGGATTTTCCGGCTGATTTTTCGTCGCTCACAGCCAAAGTCACGATTTCCGGCAGCGGCCGGGTCGAACCGGTCCTGAGTCTGATCGAAGGTTCCGGGCGGGCGACCAGGACATACAAGGGAAAAAAGACCGCAGCCGGAGAATATCGTTTCAGCGGCGAGGATTTCAAAAGAATGTCGTCCGGCGGGAAACCTCTTCAGCTGGTGGTTGAGGGAGTCCTGAAAAAGGAACAGAGGAAAGACACCGAATATACGGCGGAAAACTGGTCGCTGCTGGATCTCAAGCTCGAACTGCGCGGAAAAAAAGGAATTGCCAACAAGGAGAAATTACCATGATACGGACAGAGAATCTGACGAGGAAATTCGGCGGCGGCCGGGGCATTTTCGACCTCAATCTGGAAGTCGAAAAAGGCACCATCTACGGCTTTGTGGGACATAACGGCGCGGGCAAAACGACCGCGATCAAAATCCTGTGCGGACTGCTGCGTCCGGATTCCGGACGGGCGTTCATCGGCGAGGTGGAAGTTCTGCCGAAAAATCTGGCAAAGATCAAGCGCAGCATCGGTTATATGCCCGATATCACCGGAGTTTACGACCAGATGAGCGTGTGGGAATTTCTGGATTTCTACGGTGCGGCATTCAAGATCCCGCCCAAAGACCGCCGGAAACGGATCGAGCAGGTGCTCGAACTGACCCACGCCTCCGAAATGATCGACTACCAGGTCTCCTCGCTTTCCCGCGGCATGCGGCAGAAGATCGGTCTCGCCAAAACCCTGATCCATGATCCGGATGTGCTCATTCTGGACGAACCGGCGGGCGGTCTGGACCCGAATGCCCGGATCGAAATGCGCCAGACCATCGCCGGACTGCGTTCGCTGGGCAAAACGATCCTGCTGTCGAGCCATATCCTGCCGGAACTGGCCTCGATCTGCGACCGGGTGGGCATCCTCAACCGCGGGGTCCTGCTGGCTCAGGGAACCGTGAAGGAGATCAGCGCCCAGCTGCAGGAAAATCTGCAGATCCTGGTCACCGTGGATTCGGATGTCCAGCAGGCGCTGGCCGTAGTCCAGCAGCTGGCCGATGTGCAGAATGCGGTCGTCGCCGATTCCGAACACCTGAGTTTCTCGTTCACCGGCGGACGCAAGCTCGCCGGGGAAGTGCTGGCGTTCCTGCAGACCAACGGCGTGAAGGTCCGCTGGTTCACCGAAAACGAAGCCAGTCTTGAAAATGTGTTCATCGACATTACCTCCCGCGGCGGCGGAAAGGCGGAACAAGATGCATAATCCGATCTTCATCCGAGAATTTTCCAGTGTGGCCCGGGCGTGGAAGACCCGGCTGATCATCGCGCTTTATCTGCTGATCCTGGCCGGACTGCTGCTGATCCTGTGGCCGACCGGCGGGGTGCAGTCGGTGGTCACCGAGGGGGCCAAAAAGATTTTCGCCATTTTCTTTTCGGTCAATCTGGCATTGCTTCTGCTGATGATCCCGGCATTTTCCGCCGGCACGATCACGGTGGAACGGGAACGCGGCACCTACCCGGCACTGTTCACGACGCTGCTGACTCCGTTCGAGATCCTGACCGGGAAACTGGGCGCGGCGGCGGCGATGATCGTCATCATGACGCTGCTTTCCATGCCGCTGGCGGCGATCTGCGCACTGGCCGGCGGAGTCGATGCCCTGTTCATGTGCAAGATCATGACTCTGCTGCTGGCCACGGCTTTAAGCTACGGCATTCTGGGGCTGGCCTGCAGTTCCGTCTGCGGACACACCACCTCGGCGGTCCTGCTGAACTATGTGCTGGTCCTGCTGTTTGCCGGCGCCACCTGGCTGCCCTCCGCCCTGCTGTCCAATCTGCTGCCCGATCTGAACGGCATGTTCCAGACGATCCGCAGTTTCAGTCCGTTCGACGCGATGCTTTTCCTGCTGTATCCGGACACCTACAAGCTGACCATGTCCACCGACGGCGGCGCGGCGTTCAGTCCGTTTGCGGTCTTCCTGATCGCAGCTGCAGTTATGGCAGTCGTGGCGCTGCTGATCTTCCGCTGGAACATGCTCCGGCCCGAGATCCGTTCCCGGAAATACCGCGGACAGGTCTACACCGACACGAAAAAAGCCTTGAAGCGGAAACTGACCTTCCCGTTCTATCTGCTGGATCCGCTGAAACGGAAAAAACCGATCGGACGGTTCAGCAATCCGATCTTCGTGGCGGAAATGCGCAGCAAACTGTTTGCCAATACCAATTTCGTGATCCGGACGATGAGTTTCATTTTCATCCTCAGCCTCGGGATCCTGACCCTGCTGGCATTCCAGATGGGAGAAGAGATCCATGCCGGCAGTGTAAGGCTGGTGGCGATCGTGTTCCAGATCGGGATCGTGGCGCTGCTGGCGCCCGGAGTGAGCAGCGGACTGATCACCGACGAGATCACCGCCGGCACTTTCGATGCGCTCCGCATGACTCCGGTTTCCCCGTTCACCCTGATTTTCGGCAAGCTCAAAGCCACTTTCTTCTACGCGATGATCTTCCTGATCAGCAGTGTATTCATCCTGCTGGCCATGGCGTATCTGGAACCGACCAGCTGTTTTCCCGAAATGTCCGTGACCGATCCGGAATATTTCCCCGCCCTGTGGAAAAAAATAACCAAGGAAGAAGGCTGGTTCGCCGCTTTCTGCGAAACTTATCATACCATCGGCATCTGGGTGGTGAT
>JAZUCR010000791.1:0-13694 GCA_045639225.1 Victivallales bacterium | reverse complement strand
CGAAGATGGCGCTGACGGCGACGTTGTTTCCGGTCTGCGTGGTCATCTGCAGTTTCTGCATCGGGCTGACGCCGTCCTGCGGATAAAACACGATGATACGGGTTTTATCGACATCGGCGAAACCGTCCAGCGCGGCCTTGCCGGTATCGCCGGAAGTCGCCACGAGAATGACCATGGTGCGGTCCGGCGCGGTTTTGCCCGCCGCCGTGGTCAGCAGATAAGGCAGCAGCTGCAGCGCCATGTCCTTGAACGCACAGGTCGGACCGTGCCAGAGTTCCAGCAGGTTCATTCCCGGCGCAACCTCGACCAGCGGCGCCGGATCTTCATTTTCGAACGTGCCGGTGTAAGCGCCATCCACGCAGCGTTCGATCTCCGCCTGCGTGAAATCGGTCAGAAAGAGCGAAAGAACGGTTTTGGCACGTTCCTTGTAATTCATGCCCGTCATGCGGCCGATCAGTTCATCGGACAAATGAGGGAAGGACTGGGGAACGAAAAGGCCGCCGTCTTCGGATATGCCTTTGGTGATGACCTGGGCGGATTCCAGCGACAGGTTCCGGCGCGTACTTGTAAACTGCATATTGTCACCATGATTTTAATGTTATTGTCTGCGGAGCGTAATTTACACGGGAATGTCCGGTTTTTCAAGTTACCGATCCGGGTAATATTCCGTAAAAACCCGTAAAATAACTTGAAAAACAACCGACCCGGCAGTATATTTTTTTTGAAATCGTTCTTTTATTTCATATTTGTATGGTGATTTTACCAAAAATCACTTTCGGCATCAGACAAAACCGTTTGGATGATCGACGTTTCAAAAACTCACAATATGCAGAAAACTGCAGGAAGGAAACAGCACATGAACAAGATCTCTTCTCCCGTCACCCGTCATTTGTCCCAGGAACGAAAACGCGGCTTTACGCTCATAGAGCTCCTCGTCGTGATCGCAATCATCGCGATTCTGGCCGGGATGCTCCTGCCCGCCCTGAACAGCGCCCGCGAACGGGCCCGGGACACCTCCTGCAAGAACAATCTGAAAACGATCGGATTGTACACGGCACAGTATGTCGACACTTACAACGAATATTATCCGATCGGCGCAAAAAATGATGCTACCGGGGAAACCTGGTTTGACTGTATGAGATCATACATCGAACCCATGATGCTCGGTACCAACGGCAATTTCTACGATCCGATCTCATCCTCAACCACAAGCATTCCGGAAAACCACGCCAAAATCTTCCGCTGCCCGACCGATACCTTCCGCAAGACCCATTCCACCAAAATGATCAAATGCGGGCTCAGTTATACGTTCACCACGAATGCCGCCTATGACACGGTCCATGGGGCCAGAAAAGTTGTCGAAATCAAAAAACCTTCCTCCAGACTTTACCGGGCTGACTGCACTTATCAGGCAAAACCGGACAGCGCTGTCAACACCACAAACTACAACCATATATTTGGTCTGCATCCCTCGGGGGCCAGCGATAAAGGCGAGATCGATTTCCGGCACAGCAAAAACACCAACTGCCTCCTGCTGGACTGGCACGTGGAACCCATGAACCTCGGCACGACCCTCAGCCGGTACATCGATCTGGTCGTACTCTGAACAGGATAATTCCAAATGAAAATTTCACTCTTCGCGGCGGCGGCCTTTCTGGCCGGGACGTTGACGGGTACGGAATTTTTCGTCTCTCCCTCGGGACAGAACAGTGCCGACGGGAAAAGCGAAAAGACCCCGTTCAAAACCATTCAGCACGGGATGGATGTCCTTCAGCCCGGCGATACGCTGACCATCCTTCCGGGCAAATATCATGAAGCGGTCCGGAAAGTCATGGACGGCGATCCGGCCCGGAAAACCGTGATCCGGGCAAAATATCCCGGCACCGTCCTGATCCACAGCGATCTGCCCCTGAAGGATTTCAAGGTCCACGATCGGGAAAAAGGCATTTACGTCACCGAATGCGATGCCGCTCCGGAAGCGGTTTTCGAACACGACACCTTCACCCTTTACGAGCGGGCGGACAAAAGTTTCCTGACCAAGCCCCTGCCCGAACCCGGACGTTTTCATTACGATGCGGCGTCCAAACGGCTCTATCTGCGCACGACCGATGCCCGGCCGCCGGAAAAACATGTCATCGCCAGATCGGTGTTCCCGGCGGACGGTTTCGCGATCATACCCGGAAAAAGCAAGAAAGTCGTCAATGTGGAGATCGACGGTCTGACGGCGCGCGGGTTCATGACGGAAAAGGTTTCATTTTTCTTTGCCAGCTGGGGCATCCTCATCAACAATGCCGAAAACTGTCTGATCCGGCGCTGCACCGCGGTGCTCAACTGCGGCGGCATCAGCATGAACGAGGCGACCCGCAGCCGGATCGAATACTGCACCGCGCTGGGTAACGGCACGCTCAGACAGGTCTCCGGCGGCAACATCATTATCTGGTCGGGCATCGATTCGGTCATCGACAGCTGTCTGTCCTTCCGTTCCCGCACCTACGGCATCCGCTTCTACGGAGCGAATACCAATGACACCATCAGCCGCAGCGTCAGCATCGAAGACGAACGCGGCCATATCTGGATCAAGCCCAGCGATCCCAAGTGCATGGTCTCGCAGATCTTCGCGCCCGGCATGGCCGCCTGCAAAAATTCGGAATACTCGGTTTTCCAGGTCAATGATTACGACCAGAAGGGCGTCAACGGCAAAACCTCCCTCGCCTACGGCCGGGATATCATTCAGTCCTACCCCGAATCCTTCGCCGATCTCACCTGTTTCGATTTCCGCCTTACCAGAGGCTCCAAATTCAAACGCGGATTCGCCGGACAGAAATTCTGTTATCTGGCCTGGAACGGCAATGACAAAAATGACGGTCTCAGCCGGACCGCTCCCCGGAAAACGCTGAAGGGCGTTCCCGCCGGAACGACCGTCTATCTGCTGCCCGGCAAATATCCGGAAGGGATCACGATCGATCAGAACGGGATCACGCTGGCCGGATACGGTCAGAACGCTCCCGCGGTCGTCTGCGGCAAGATCACAGTCGCCGCCGATCAGGTGACGCTGCGCAAACTCGGCATCGTCACCGACGGCGAGGCGGTGACCTGTTCCGGTTCCGGACTGACGGTCGAAAACTGCGGTTTCGCCAAAGCCGATACCGCGGTAAAATCGGACCGTCCGGTCACCATCAGCCACTGTGCCTTTGCTCCGGAGGTGAAAAAGATCATCGCCGCACCCGAAAGCGTGATCCGCCTGAGCATTCTGAACCGGGTCCCGGATTCCGCCGTGCTCTTCGGCAATGCCTATCCGGATGATCCGCCGGCACAGGATCCCGCCGGCATTCGGCTGACCGCACAGTTCAGCGACGCGCCGAACGGCGATTTCACTTTGAAAAACGAACCGGATTTCAAAGGTCTGGCCGCGGACGGCACGCTCATCGGCCCGTTCTTCTATCTTTTCGAACCGCAGAACAACTCTTATTTCAACCTGAAAATCATCCCGGCGAGTTCCAAAGCGGTCTCGCTGCAGTTCGAAGCGGATGCCGTGCTGAAAAATTCCAACGTGAACTTCCGCGAAATCGGCGGAAAATGGCGGACTTCCATGGACCGGACCGCGTCTGTGCAGCTTTCGTTCGTTTCCCTGGAAAACCTCAAGCCCGATACAAAATATGAATGTTTCGCCATTTCCAACCGCCGGAACCGTTATGTGGTGGGCAATCATTACCTGCCGGAAAAGATCAATTATAAAAAGCCCGGCAAGAACCGTTCCGAAACCGTGACGTTCACCACCCCGGCGGCCGACCGCGCCCCGCAGACATTCCACGTCTCGGTCAAAGGCGACAACCGGAATCCGGGCACGCAGGAAAAACCGCTGCTCGACATTTCCAGCGCTGCCTTGAAGACCGCACCCGGCGACACGGTAATGATTCATGAAGGCGTTTACCGCGAATCGGTCCTGGTCCCGGTCAGCGGGACTCCGGACAAGCCCATCACCTACTGCGGCGCTCCGGGCGAAACGGTCTGGTTCGATGGCAACAACCGGCAGCTCTGCCGCGCGTTCGGCGCCTTCGGGAAAAAACATCTGCGCTTTGACAGTTTCCGCCTGAAAACGTTCGGGACCGCCCTGATCAACGCCAGCGGGCTCTTCATCTTCTTCGGCTGCGAGGATATCGCCGTGAGCAGGGTCTTCTACGACGGACGCAGCCCCGGTTATTCACCGGCGATCCTGCATATCCGGAATTGCAAAGACATCTCTCTGAAAAACAGCGTGGAGATCAACAGTATGGGCTCGATCGCCGCCATCGACAGCACCGGCGTCGTGCTGGAAAACAACGTGCTGAAAATGGCCAGCATCTGGCCGCTGTTCGCCATGGGCAAGGAAAAACACAGCATCAAGTTCGCCTATAACATAGTGACCGACAATATCCGGGCCAAGACGTCGGAACCGCTCCTGAAGATGACCCATCCGGAGCTGGTCGATGAATCCAACAATCTCTATTTCGCCCGTCTTCCCAGAGAGATCCGTTTCGCCGCCGGCAACCACTCCGGTAAAAAATGGACTCTGGCGGAATATTACCGGCTGGCAGGCAAGGACGGCGGTTCCGTTTTCGCCAATCCGAACTTCAAGGCGATGCCGAAAATGCTCACCTGGAAATCCATGGCCGAAAGAGCCGTCGACATGAAGAAAGGCCAGCCGTTCGGACACAAGGTCAATAATTACGAAGACGGACGCGATCCTAAAAATACCTCCCGGTTCCGCGTCTGGGATTTCAAGGATTTCTTTGCCAATCCGACTCGGAAAGCTCCCGACGGCCGGATCATCGGTCTGGAACCGGATGCCTTCAAAGGATTCTCCGATCTCTCCAAAACCGAGGGTGAATGGCGGACTTTCAAATAAGGAACTTCTCAATGAAATTTATCTCCGAAAATCACGAACTGGCCTGGAACAACACGCTCGCGCTGCTGAAACCGACCAAGGCTCAGCTCGAACACGGGCTGGAACTGCATAAGAACCTGTTCTGCATGGACGGTTTCGGTTTTCTGCCCACGGCGTGCTACAATGAAACGATGAAACGCAAGCGGCAGGAATGGTATGACAAGGGTGTCGGCGCGCGCGAGCTGGAAAAACGTGCCGAATACAGCTCTTACGATATGCTGTGCGACGATCCGGAATGCTGTCAGCGTTTCCGGGCCGCCATGCGGGCTTCCGGCCTCAAATGCATGGTCCAGACCGTTGCCGAAGGGAAATCCCGCGAAGAGGATATCCGGCGCATGGGATGCAATTTCCAGATCCTGCGTCATTTCCGCGACACCATCGCGCAGGCCGGTTCCCCGGAGGAGATCAAAGAGATCCACGACTCCGGCCGCATCGCGGTAGTCTGGAGCATCAACGGTCCGCCGATCGTCGGCGAACTCCAGTCCGGCGAACAGGAACTTTCCTGGATCCGTGACTGGTATCACCTCGGCGTACGCATGATGCATCTTTCCTACAACCGCCGCAACTTTATCGCGGACGGCTGTGCCGAACCCGCCAACGGCGGCATCAGCGACCTCGGACGCGAGCTGATCCGCGAGATGAACAAGGTCGGGATCATCGTCGATGTGCCGCATACCGGCATGCGGAGCAGTCTGGAAGCCGCGCAGTATTCCGAAAAACCGATCATGGCGTCGCACACCGCGGCGCGGGCGCTCTTCGACTACATTCGCTGCAAAGACGATGCCACGCTGAAGGCGATCGCGGAAAAGGGCGGCCTGATCGGCGTCTATGCGTTCCCCGGCATGCTCGGCGGCAGCGACGATCTCAATATGATGCTGGACCATATCTGTTACATCGCGAAACTGGTCGGCGCGGACCATGTCGGGATCGGCACCGACCAGCAGTATTATCACAACTGGCCGGAAGACCTGATCCGGGTCGCTTACTACAAGGATGCCGAATACACCAACAACCGCTGGTGGGGCGACTGGGCAAGGTCCCCTCACCCGCCGAAAAATCCGAAGGAACATGTCACCGGCTCGCTGGCGTGGATCGTCTGGCCGCTGTGGACCGTCGGTCTGGTCATGCGCGGATTTTCCGACGAAGATATCGCCAAGATCCTGGGACAGAATTTCCTGCGGGTCCTGGCGGCGAACCAGCCCGAACCCTTTGCGTGAAAACGTTGAAAGAAATCTGAAACAGGCCGGCAGGAAATCGATCCGCCGGCCTTGTTTTTTTCAGAATTTGCAGTTGGTGACTTTCGCCGCCCAGAGTGCCGTTTCGATGACGGCTTCCTCGGGCGTGTGCGCGGGTTTGTATTCCAGATCGCGGGCCGCTTTCTCGATGGTGAAGCTCATGTGCTCCGCCAGAAATTTCAGGCCGATCTCGTTGATGCTGCTGCCGTATTTCTTCAGCATGTCCGCGACGCTCATATAATTGATGACCGGTTTCCGGTTGAACACGGACGCAGTCAGCGCGAGATAATCGTTGAGGCTGAAAGCGTGGCTGAGACAGATGTTGTAGACCTGTCCGATGGCGGCATCCGGATGAACCAGACCCAGATAGAAGGAATGTGCCAGGTCGCACACATGGATCGGCTGCAGCAGAGCCTTGCCGTTTTCCGGCAGATCCAAAGTTTTTTCCGCGATGATGTCCGCAATGAAATCGGTGCGGCGTCCGCCGAGATTGTCCATCGGCAGCATGCCGGGACCGGTGATGTAGCAAGGCCGGATCACGGTCGCGGGGAAACCGGTTTCACGGAAGAGCTGCAGAACCTGATTGTCCACGATGCGTTTCTGATCCCAGCCGGTGCCGGGCGCGAAACCCTTGTAGACTGCGGTTTCGTTGCAGGGAACAAAGGGCAGAGGCGTATAGCCGCCGGTCGAACTGCAATGCAGGTAATGCTGCAGGTGCGAGGCGTATTTGTGGATGAGTTCGATCGACTTTTCCGTCGGAACGGTGTCAATGACATGGGTATAAGCAGTTTCGAAAATCTGTTTCATCGCCGCTTCGTCGCTTTTGTCGGCGGTGATGACGTTCAGGCCGGAAATTTCCTGCAGGAAAGTCTGTTTTTTACCCCGGGTCACAATGGTCAGGTCGTAATTTTTTGCGGCGAGTTCGAGAGCGATATGGTGTCCGAGCCAGCCGCTGCCTCCGAGCAGCAGAATTTTCATGATTGGTCTCCTTGATTGAAATTATGAGTGTTTTGACTGAAACGAGTCATTGGAAACAGACAGCATTTTGGCGGCGAGTTTTCCGGCCTCGGCGCCGCCGCCGAGCATGCGGGCGATCTCCTGCACCCGGCCGGCGTGATCCAGCTGACGGATGTAGGTATGCGTCACCTCGCCGTCCGATTCTTTGCTCACATTGAAATGCGTATTGGCGCGGCTGGCGATCTGCGGCAGATGCGAGATGCACAGGATCTGTTTGTTCGCGGCCAGGACGGCGATCTCCCCGGCGACTTTCGTGGCGGTTTCGCCGCCGATATTGGCATCGATCTCATCGAAAATCAGGATCGGGATCAGATCGGCCTCGGCCAACACGGTTTTGAGCGCGAGCATCACGCGGGAAAGTTCGCCCGAACTGGCCACGTCACGCAGCGGCATTGCCGGCACGCCGGGGTTGGCGCTGAACATGAATTCCACGCGGTCGGCACCCTCGGGACCGGGCTCGGCATCGAACAGTTTCACGGCGAACTCGGATTTTTTGAAACCGAGCTTGCTCAGCTCCGCAGCAGTCTTTTTGGCGACGGCGGAAGCGGCAGTCTGCCGTTTTTTCGTCAGCACCGCACACGCCTGAGCCAATTCGGAACGCAGTTCTTTTTCCCGGCGGTCGAAATCCTGACGCCGCTGTTCGGCGTTTTCGTAGGCATCGATCCGGTTCCGCAGGGAATCCAGATGATTGAGCACATCTTCGAGCGTGGGACCATACCGACGCTTCAGGGTCTGGAGCACATGCAGACGTTCTTCCATAGCCTGGAATTCCGCCTCGTCGATCTCCACTTCGGCCGCATAATCGGAAAGGGCGGCGGAAAGTGAGGAAACCGCCTCGGACGCTTCATCGAGTCCCTGCAGGAAACGGGCGGCGCCGTTGGGGTCGCATTTTTCCATATCGGAGAGCAGACGGCGCACCGTCCCCAGCCGGTCCTGAATGGAATCTTCGCTTTCGGACAAAGCATTGGACGCACTGAAAGCGAGCTCGATCAGGGTTCTGGAATGAGCGGCGAGCGCGTGTTTTTCCGCGAGTGCATCATCCTCGCCGATCTCCGGCGCGGCTTTCTCGATTGCCGCGGCATCGCGGCGGAAACGCGCAGTCTCTTCCGCGGAGGGCATCGAAGAGGCGAATTCGTCGCGTTCGCGCTGCAGCGCACTCAAAGCCTGCCAGATCCGATGCGTTTCCGCCAGTGCGGCCTCATGTTTGCCGAAATGGTCCAGCATGTCCAGCTGGTTGCGGACTTTCAGCAGGTATTGGTTTTCATTGGCGCCGTGGATATCGACCAGCAGTTCGCCGATCCGGTGCAGGATCTGGAGCGTCACGGGGGAATCATTGAGGAAATTGCGGCTGGACGAAGCAGTAATGACCCGGCGCACCAGCAATGTCTGATCTTCGCGGGCGGCGATACCGGCTTCCTCCAGCACGGGGAGCACGGCCGCGCCGGAATGTTCATCGAGCAGGAATTCGCCTGAGATCTCACAGCGGGCGGCGCCGATCCGGATCATGGATTTTTCCGCCCGTTCGCCGAGCAGGAGTCCGGCTCCGCCCATGATGACCGATTTGCCCGCGCCGGTTTCGCCGCTGATCACGTTGAAACCGGGACCGAATTCCATATCCGCGCGTTCGACCAGCGCGAGATTTTCAATATGCATCCATTTCAGCATGAGATCGAAGCCTCTTTCAGATTTCGCAGAGCGGCATGATATTCTCCACCGCCTCGCGGGAAGAACCGATCCAGTGGGTCTCGCGCAATGCGAACGGAACTTTCGCATCGGCTTCCAGCTGGAACATTTCAGGCGAGATGCGGCAGTCGAGCAGATGCCGGCCGCTCCGGTTGGCCGAGTAGAACCCAAGGTTCGCCAGACAGGGCAGCATACCCGCCATATCCCAGACTTTGGCATTCGTCATATAAACCGCATCGCGGCCGAGCACCAGGTCCATGCCCGAGCAGATGCACGAACCGACGGCGATCACCGGATTCACGCCGTTGAACCGGCCCCGTTTCGTAAAGAGCTGCGACACGTTGATACAGGAAGTGCTGTCGAATTTTCTCCCCGGATGTTTTGCCGGAGCCAGCGCAGCTTTCAGCTCGCGGGCAGTCGGATAGGCATGGCCGGTATCCGCCAGCATCGGAGTACCGTCGTTTGCGGTGATCAGCAGCTGGCCGAACTCAGGCAGAAAAATCGCGCCGCGGGTGATCGTCCCCTGATCGGCGAATCCGATCGTGATGCCCCAGAGCGGACGGCGGTGGATGAAATTGGCAGTGCCGTCGACCGGGTCGATGATCCAGATCCGGTCGTGCAGCAGCTGGTCGATCAACTGATCGTGGTCGCGTTTCTGATAGGTTTCCTCGCCAAGCAGATTTTCCGCCCCGAGTTTTTCGGTCAACAGATTTTCGATCCCCTGATCGGCATCGGAAACCGGGGTGCGGTCATCCTTGACCGCGACGTGCGGATCGCTTTTGATCCGATGCGCGATTTCCGCGCTTTCCAGCAGGAGATCGAGAACGAAATCCGTATTCCATTCGAGCATGAGAATCACTCTCCGATGATCTTGATCAGCACGCGTTTGCGGCGGCTGCCGTCGAATTCACCGTAAAAAATCTGTTCCCACGGACCGAAATCGAGCTTGCCGTCGGTAACTGCCACTACGACCTCGCGTCCCATGATCTGCCGTTTCATATGCGCATCGGCGTTGTCCTCGCCCAGAAGATTGTGCTTGTACGCGCTGACGGGTTCATGCGGAGCCAGTTCTTCCAGCCATTTTTCGTAATCCGAATGGAGCCCGGGTTCGTTGTCATTGATGAAAACGGAAGCGGTGATATGCATGGCGTTGCAAAGCAGCAGGCCTTCCTTGATGCCGGAAGCCTGCAGTGCCTGACGGACCTGCTGGGTAATGTTGACGAATGCGCATCGGCCGGGGAGATTGAATACGAGTTCCTGTCTGTAGCTTTTCATATATAGCGGCTCCTTGTGTGGTGTTTATTCGGAAAATTTAATCTGCAACTGAAAAAAGTCAAGTCTTTTTTCCCGGAAAAAACAAAATCTTCTTTTTTTTGTACTGTCGGCTTGAAAGTCGGTTTTTTTATGGTAATGTAACCTTCAACAACCCCAAGGAGGAAATCAAGATGAACAGAAGAACCTTAACCGTCGCTGCCGGAGCTGTTCTGCTCGGCATGAGTCTGATTGCGTCGGCCCTGCCGCCGCCGTCCAAAATCGTTTCCAGAAAACTTCCGCCCCCGCCTCCCCCGCAGACAAAGCCGGTGCCCCCGCCCCCGCCGCCGCGTTCGGCGCCGCTGCCCGTCTGGCATACCAGCATGCGCGCTGCGATGGCGGCTGCCCGTGCCGAAAGAAAAGTGATTCTGGTCAATTTCACCGGTTCCGACTGGTGTCCCTGGTGCTTCCGGCTCCATGATGAAGTTTTCTCTCAGCCGCCGTTCATGGATTATGCCTCCCGGCATCTGGTTCTGCTGACCGTGGATTTCCCGCAGAAAAAATGGCAGACTCCTGCTCAGAAAAGAGAAAATGCCGATCTGGCCCGCAGATACGCCGTCCGGGGCTATCCTACCATTCTGCTTCTCGATCCTGACGGACGTGTGATCGGCCGGACCGGTTACCGCAAAGGCGGAGCCATTCCCTACGTCGATCATCTGAGAGCCATGCTGAGAAGGTAACCGACGTTACGGCCCGGAGTTCTTATGCGGAGCTTTTTCTGCGACAAATGCAATCTGGAATTCGATCTGGATGAGGATTTTGACGACGACGACGACAACACCGTGTTCTGTCCGCAGTGCAAAATCAATCTGGCAAAAATCCTGCCGGAGACTCCGGAACGGATCGTGATGCGCGCGAAACGGCAGCAGGAACTCCGGAAAAAACAGCTGAAAGCCCGGACCCGGATGCTGCTGGTCACGGTCGGAATCCTGGTCCTGGCCAATCTGCTGATGCAGATCCGTCCCGCTTCCTTTTTCCTGATGCTGACCGCAGGCTTGCTCGCCGGGATCTCCGCAGGCGTATGGACGAAACATCTGACCTTGGACCGAACCTACCGCGCGGGGATTTTTGCCGCCGTGCTGCTGGTCCTGATTCTCGCGGCAGAATGCGGCGTCCTGTATGCCTGCGGCAGACTGCCGGTCTGGTATCCGTCATTGCGGAATCTGGTCGGCGGGGTGCTCCCCGCATTCATTATCGCGGTCTGGGACCGGGGCGTCTGATTCAGTCCGGGATGAACCAATGCATTCGCGAACAACCGGACGAATCGGTCAATCGCGCATTACCGGGCTCGGCAGTTCACCATCTCCCGTAGTGTGCGTTCTTTCCTGTTAATCCGATTTGTCCTATTGGTCCGATAAAGTTCGCGGGAAACCGGAAATCTCCGATCATCCCCTCGGTTTCCCCGCATCCGTCCGGTAACGGGACGGCGGGAGGCCGTAAAGTTTTTTGAAATACTTGGAAAATTGATACTGGTCGCCGATCCCGACCGTTTCGCAGATTTCCCCGATGGTCAGATCGGTCGTCTTCAGCAATTCCGCCGCGTAGGCATATTTTCTCTTCAGCTGGAACTGATGCGGAGTAGTCCCGGTGGTTTTCCGGAAATTCCGCATCAGGGTGCTTTTCGATCCCATTCCGGTGATTTGCATCATCCGCGCGGTATCATTTTTTTCATGGTACAGACCTTCCAGCGTCGAACACAGTTCCGCGATCCGGGAATCGGCGGTTTCTTTTTTCCGCAGCATTTCCCTGGGCAGTTCCGTCAGGCAACAGGTAACCAGGGCGACTCCGGTCAGCCGCAGGATCTCGATATCCTTTTCTTCGAAATACTGGCGGCAGAGCAGGATGAGACGCCGGATCTCCGGAGTCACGCCGATCCGGTAAAAATCCGCATCGACCAGCCCGGAAAACGGGGGGATCTGGAAATTGATATTCAGCTGCGTCAGCACTTTATCCGTATGGGCGCTGAAATGCACATTCGGCGGGATCAGATACACCTGATCCGGATTCAGCGGGATCCGCTGTTTCCCGATCATGATCGCCGCTCCGCTTTCATCATGCAGGTACAACCGCCAGAAACGGGCCTTCAGATCCTTATAATTCCACTTTTTCGGATCGAGCCTGCTCGCTCCGATCGAAAGCAGGTGGAATTGAAGCATATTTTTGGTCTTAACAAAACTTTTTGCCATTTTTTTGCAACCATTTGACAAATAAAACCATTTGTAATTACTTTACAGCAAGACTATATTAGTGTCAAGGCGCAAGATGTAATAAATTTCAAAAATAAACCGCAATCAACAGGAAAGGGAAGTACAATGTTCAATCGCAGAAACGATTTTTCGTCCGGATCAGGCAGACATGGCAAACTGCAACAGCAATTCACCCTAATAGAGCTTCTGGTCGTTATTGCGATCATCGCCATCCTTGCGGGAATGCTGCTGCCGGCATTGAACAATGCGAGACAGACCGCAAGAAAAATTGCGTGCCTCAGCAACATGAAGCAGGTTCATTCGGGGGTGCTTCAGTATCAGTATGACAATCAGGATTATATTTGCCCGTTCAAGCTCAATGTCCAGGCAGGATTAGCCAACTGGGTGCTGGTTACGGCCCACTATTTGAAGCTGGGTGTAAAGATCGTAAATTCCGGAGGGACTTTGGTTCTTGACACCAATATCCCGGTATATCATTGTCCTGAGGATTTACCGCTGCTCCGTAAAAGCAGACAAAGGACGGTATTGTATGGCGACGGAATATCTTATAAACTCAATTACAATTGCGGACAAAGCCGGGGTACTACGCAGACAGTTCTCCGGGCATCCCGGATCCCGAAGCCGTCCTCCAAACTGAATATGGCGGAAGGAGTCATGGGCAGCGGAGGTGTCTTTTTCGGTTGGAATGATACCGGCCATCCTTACGGTATGATTTTTCCTCACAACGGGGGGATCAGATTCTACAACACTACATTCACCCATGACGCCAATACCAATGGCTCGAAAATTGTTTACCCGATGGTCAAGAACGCTTCCTGTTCCGCCACTTACTTTGATGGCCACGGGGAATCGGTGTTTGGACAAAATATTGTCTCCAGCGACAAAAAGATTTTCAAATTGACGGAATAAAAGATCAAGTTTTGACCAAAAAATTAAAACACCCAACGAAAGACACGATCCGATGAAGAAAACCTTTTTTGCATTGCTGATGGGGTTGATATGCACCATGACAGCCGCCGATGTTATCACGCTGCCGGTACTGGAAGCACCCGGTATAATCGATGGCGACCTGAGCGATCCCTGCTGGTCCAAGGCATACAAAACCGGACCGTTCCATCTGGTTTCCGGAAAAATGATCACGGAAAAGACGGAAGGTTTTCTATTCCGCGACAAAGAGGCGCTTTATTTGGCGATCCGCTGTTATTTCGATGATTATGCAGCCAAAGAGCAGCTCGGCAAAACAGCAAAAGGAGCATTCCGCGGCGACAATGTGGAAGTGTTCATTGATCCGGGCAGCACCGGAAAATACGCTCATTT
>JAZUCR010000790.1:0-1613 GCA_045639225.1 Victivallales bacterium | reverse complement strand
TATAGAATGTTTTTTTGCAAAATGTGGTGAAACATACAGCCGGAACGAGGATTTTTCAAGCAGGAAAATCACTTTTTGCAGTCATTTTCGAACTGCGGCGGGATCCAGTCCCCGGAATTCGGACCAGGAGTTCTGTCCGGTCTTAAAAAACTGCGGTTTTTTCTTTTTCCGGCTTGTAAGATTTCAAAACTGTGATATTTTATATGCTATATTTTTCTTAACTCATAAGGAGGATTTATAAATGAAAAAAGTGCTGATCCCGACGAAACTGGATAAAGAAGTTTCGAGAATTCTCGGCGATGCGGGTTTTGCCGTGGTGCAGAACCCGGAAAAAACCGTTGCCGACCTGGCCGCGGAAAATACCGATGCGGAAGTGATCATCGTCCGCAGTGAAAAAGTCACGCCGGAAATCATGGACAAGCTGCCTGCGCTGCGCCTGGTGGTCCGCGCCGGAGCCGGTTTCGACAATATCGACACCAAATATGCCCGTCGGAAAAACGTGGATGTGATGAACACGCCCGGCGCGAACTCCAACGCTGTGGCCGAAGAAGTCGTCGCGCTGGCGCTCGCCGCCTACCGCAAAGTCGTCCCGGGCGATATCTCCACCCGCGCCGGCAAATGGGAAAAATCCAAATTCATGGGCCGCGAACTCACCGGCAAGACCGTCGGCATCCTCGGTCTCGGCAATATCGGCCGTCTCCTCGCCAAACGCCTCTCCGGTTTCGAGGTCAAGATCCTGGGCTTCGACCCGGTCCTTTCCGCTGACAAAGCCGCGCAGCTCGGCGTCAAGCTCTGCACCGTCGAAGAAATTTTCTCCCAGGCGGATATCGTCAGTCTCCACATTCCGGAAAACGATTCCACCCGCGGCATGATCAACGGCAAGCTGCTCTCCCTGATGAAGAAAGGTGCCATGCTGATCAACTGCGCCCGCGCCGGCATCGTCGACGAGGAAGCGATCCGCGCCGCCAAGGCCGAAAAAGAACTGCTGTTCTGCAACGATGTCTATAAGAAAGATGCCGAAGGCGAAAAGAGCGTTGCGGACATTGCCGACATCATGCTGCCGCACCTCGGCGCCAACACCAAGGAAGCGAATTTCCTGGCCGCCAAACGCGCCGCAGATCAGACCGTGGCATATTTCAAGGACGGCGTCACCACCTGCGTGGTCAACAAGGGCGTGCCCGACGGCATGGATGAAAAATTCCAGACGCTCGCTTCCCTGCTGGCCGGCGTGGCCGCGTCCTATCTGGGCGGCGAACAGATCCGCCGCATCGAGACCAGCTTCTACGGCAAGCTGCATGCGTTCGGCAAATGGATGCTCGCCCCGATCACCGGCGGGATCTCCAAGGATTTCGACCCGTATCTGAGCGCCGCCGACGCCATGGAATTCCTCAAGGCCCGCGGCATCGAAGTCGTCGACCGCGAAGTCGACAACGAAAAGCATTACGGCGAATCGGTGACGATCGACCTGATCACCACCTCCGGTGCGGTTTCCGTCCGCGGCACCCTGACCGAAAATCAGCTGCTGCTCTCCCGGATCAACAAGTTCGACAAGATCTACCTCGACCTGACCGGCAATCATCTGTTCGTGGAATACAGTGACGCCGCCGGCATCA
>JAZUCR010000789.1:0-2695 GCA_045639225.1 Victivallales bacterium | reverse complement strand
TCCAGTCCGGCCGCCAGCACGGACGCCTGCGGTCCGGCAAGCGTCAGGAAACGGTATTCGAAACCGCCGGCCAGCGGCTGGTAATCATGGTATGATCCGACAGGATAATACCAGACATAGCCCGGTTTCAGGACGTATTCCTTCAATTTATACTTGAACGTGCAGCCGCCTCGGATGCACCAGAATATTTCGCAGAAATTCACACCGGACCGATACGCTTCCCGGTCCGGCGGGATCAGGCTGAAATATCCGCAGCTGCGCACGTAAAAGGAAAGCTGCGGATCGATCTCGTAGTTTTCATGATAATGGCGGAAAGTCTGCATTGTGACAAAACCTCTATTATTTGTGACATTTTTATATTTGCATTTCTAACTTCCATGATATAAAGTATATCATAAAACGATAAAAATACAAGGAGTCGCAATGAGAAACTGTATGAACCTCGACGGAATCTGGGATTTTTCCTTTTCGGATTCGGATAAAATTGAGAAACTTTCCGGGAAGATGAACTATGAGAGCTCCATGGCAGTACCGGGATGTTTCGATGTCATGGCGCCGTGGTTCGGGAAACGGGGCACCGGCTTTTTCCGCCGTTTCGTGCACACCGGGGGAACCGTTCAACTGAGCATCGACGGGCTCGGCATCGAAGGGGAAGTCTACTGGGACGGCAGATCGGTCGGGAGCTGTCCGTATGCGTATATGCCGGAAAAATTCACCTTCGACGCGGGAAAATGCGGCACGCACGAACTGGTCATAGCCGTATCCAACCGGTATAACAAAGTGGTTTATCCGTTTTACGATTTTTATGCCTACGGCGGGATCTTCGGCAGCGTCACGCTCGAAGAACTGCCGAAAGACCATCTGGAATGGATCCGGATTACCACGCTCGATTATAAAACCGGCAAAATCGCGCTGAAAGTCCGCGTCGGCCGTTTCTTCCGCAAGGAACACGAACTGCGGATCCGGATCGACGGCAAAGAAGTCAAGACCGTGCCGTTTTCCGGACGGGAACAGGAATATCAGCTGAAAGTTCCCTCGTTCAAGCTGTGGTCCGCCGAAGAACCGAATCTGCACCGGCTGGAAGTCCTGCTCAAGGACGACCGTCTCGAAGAAACGTTCGGCATCCGGCAGATCGAGATCAAAGGGACGAAACTGCTGCTGAACGGGAAAGAGCTTCAACTGATGGGCTACAACCGGCATGAGAGCCATCCGGAATTCGGAGCGGCCACGCCGCCGTCCCTCATGGCCGCCGACCTGCACCTGCTCAAGGACCAGGGGGCGAATTTCATCCGCGGCAGTCATTATCCGCAGCGCGAAACCTTTCTGAAGCTCTGCGATCAGATGGGGGTGCTGGTCTGGGAAGAGACGCTCGGCTGGGACATCAAGCCGCCGGAACTTTTCACGCGCGATTTTCTCCAACGCCAGAAAGATCAGGCGCACCGGCTTGCCGCGGTCCATTACAATCATCCGTGCATCATCATCCGCGGCTTCATGAACGAGACCGAAAGCCAGCTGCCGCGGATTCGTTCGATCATCAAGGCCGTCTGCAAAGCCTTCCGGGAAATCGATACGACCCGTCCGATCACTTTCGCCTCGAACAAATATGAGAAAGACGTCTGCACCGACCTGGTGGATATCGTGGCAATGAATCCGTATCCGGGCTGGTATGACTGCAGCTGGGACGAGGTGTCCGGTATCCATCACATCGAACCGAGGCTGAAAAAACTGGCCGAGGCGCTGCCAAAGGACAAGCCGTATATGATCAGCGAGATCGGAGCCTCGGCGATCTACGGGGATCACGATCCTTACAAAGCCCGCTGGTCGGAAGAATATCAGGCGGAACTGGCGAAGGAAGTCTGCCGCCTGGTGCTGAACGATCCCCGTTACTGCGGTCTGTGCTTCTGGCATTTCTGCGATGCCAAATCCTACATCAACGGAGGCCGGGTGCTCGGCTACAACGATAAAGGCATGCTGGACCGCTACCGCCGGCCGAAACTCGCCTGGGAAGCCGTCCGGGAAATGCTGGCTGACTTGAAATCCGGTAAAAAAGGGAAATGATCATGATGAAAGAAAAAATCTGGTTTTCCATCCTGCTGACTGTCCTGATCCTGCCGCTGACAGCCGGCGTGATCATTGCGGAAAACGGCACATCGCGGGCGGAGATCGTAACGGGGAAAAATCCCCCCGCCGCCGTCCGGTTTGCCGCCCGGGAACTGGCCGATTTTCTCGGTCGTGCCGGCAACTGCAGCATCCAAATCCGGGAAAGTTCCACGGCGCCCGTCCGGATCTATCTCGGTGTCTCTCCGGAAACTGCGAAAGCGGGGATCCGGCCGCAGAAAAACGACCATATCATCTCGGTCCGGAAAGACGGCACGATCTATCTGGCCGGCGTGGACGATCCCGGAACCAGAAGGGCTTCGCTCCGGAATCTGTTTTTCAATGTCAATGACAAAGGCACGCTCGAAACCGTTTATTTCTTTCTGGAAAAATATGTCGGAGTGCGCTGGCTGGAACCGGGCAAACGGGGAGAATATGTGCCCGTGCAGAAACGGCTGGAGATCCCGTTTGCGGAAGAAAACCTGCGTCCGGCGTTCCACGAACGGAGATGCCATTATTACCAGACGGCGACTTACCGGAACAAAATCCCCGACCTGGCGGAATACGGGACGGCGGACGACGTCATTCTGTGGGGGAT
>JAZUCR010000788.1:0-12502 GCA_045639225.1 Victivallales bacterium | reverse complement strand
GGAGCCAGGTGAGGAATAAAGCATTATGCAGAATGTGAAAACATACGGTGCGACTGGGGACGGGAAAACTTCCGACACTGCGGCCATCCAGAAAGCCATAGATGCCGGCGGCGAAGTCCTGTTCCCGCCCGGGATCTACAAATCCGGGACTCTTTATCTGCGCAGTCACGGCGGACTGACCCTCGAACCCGGTGCCGTTATTGTTTCCGGCGGGGATGAGGAGACCTGGAACGATCCGCATTTCTGTCCGCAGAACCGGACCAGTGTCAACGAAAAGAACAACGGACGCCATCTGATCGTTGCTTATCAGTGTGAAGACGTATTCATCCGCGGAGGAAAAATCGACGGCCGGTGTCTCAACTGGTTCGACGAGATGAATGCTCATAATCCGCTGTTCAAGCTGAAAATGCGCAACGGGCAGATGTTGTTTTTCTGCGAAAGCCGCGATATCCGCATCGAGAACTGCGATCTGTGCAATGCTTCCTACTGGCATTGTTTCCTGCACGGCTGCGAGCATGTGCTGATTTCCGGACTGCGGATCCGGGGCGATATCCGGGTCCCCTGCAACGACGGGATCGATGTCGACTGCTGCCGTTTCGTAACGGTGCAGAATTGTGAAATCGAAACCGGTGACGATGCGTTCACGCTTCGCGGGAACAATGCCGCGCTGGGACAGGAGCTGCGGCCCTGTGAATTCGTCAATGTGTCGAGCTGCCTGTTTTCAAGCTGTTACGGCGATGCCGTCCGGCTCGGGGTCGGGAACGGTCTGATCCGGAACTGCAGTTTCAGCAATATCATGGTTCCCAAATCCAACATCGGGATCGAACTGGCGTCCAGTTATTCGGGCGAAACCGGGGTCACCATGGAGAACATCAGCTTCGAAAATATCCGTCTGAATGTCTGCCGTCCGTTCAAGATTCTGCTGGAAGCGGAGAACTGCCATTGTCAGATCTATACCCATATCAGAAATGTGGATTTCCGCAGCATCCGCGGACGCGGTGAGTTGAGTTCGGAAATTTTCGGCAATACGACCGGGGAGATCTCCGGCCTGCGGTTCAAGGATATCCGTTTCGATTATTACGGCAAGGGCCCGGCACCGAATGTGGACGAGCAGGGATACTGGTGCAAGGAATCGACCGCCGCCGCGTTCACGATCCGCAATGTGCAGGATGTCACGTTCGATGATCTGACCGTGAACTGGTGCCAGAATCGGGATTTATGGCATTATGAGGTGGAAGCGGAGAATTCCGCGGTCCATTTTAGAAACTGCAGTCTGGAGAAGGGATTCAACGAAATATCCTCCCGGATCTGCAGTCATGTTTCCGATGAAAAAAAGAGAAGCAAGCTCAATAAAACTTAACAAGGAGAAGAAAAATGAGTGATCCAGAAGAGAACGGAAAGTCGGCGAAGAATCGGGAAAAGAGCTTTTTGAGCTGGAATTTTACCCTGATAGAACTCCTGGTGGTGATTGCGATCATTGCGATCCTGGCTGGAATGCTGCTGCCGGCCCTCAACATGGCAAAAGAGAAGGCGCGCACCATCAGCTGTTCCAGCAATTTGAAGCAGATCGGACTGAAACTTTCCATGTATGCTTCCGATTATAAAAGTCTGCCGCCGACCATCCACCGGGCACCCGTGGCCTATACCTGGTATACTCTCCTGTATGGAAAATACAACGGTTCCGGTTATGATGAAGACCCCAAAGGCAGCTGGAACGGCGTGCGCTGTCCCTCGGATCAGAAACGAAATTCAACCGGCCCGTCCAACCGCAGTGTCTGGCGGTCCTATTCTTCCAACTTTGTCGCATTGCCGGAAATCGACGCTGATGGCACCTGTCTGCTGGAAGACAACAGCGGAGTCGGATGCACCCGCGGATTCGAACAGAAACTGGTGAAAGCCCCGTCGAAAATGATCACGATCTGCGAAATGATCCTTAATTCCTATCGTATGGATGTTGCGGTCGGTTATGGCAGCGGCGGCAAATGGAACCTGGATTCCTTCTGCGGCGGTAAAGGGGTTTTTCTTACCACTCACACGGAGGGACATCCGCTCTTCCGTCATAAAACCGGCAGCAATTTCCTCTTCTGGGATGGTCATGTCGTGTTTGAAAATCCGAGGAAGGACGGCAAATATATTTATCATTACTGCTATAACGTCAATGTGAAATAACTGCTTGAAAGGAGATAAAATGAAAAGATTGTTTATCGCATTCTTGTCTTTCTGCTGCATTTCCGTATTTGCGGCAGAGTTCGTTCTCGCTGAAAAAGGCAAAGCCGCTTATTCCATCGTCCTGCCGGATAAACCAGAGGGTTTTGAACAACAGGCCGCGGACGATCTGAAAACGTATCTGGATAAGATGGCCGGCGCCGATTTCAAAATCGTTTCCGAGTCGAAAGCGGCCGGGGACAAGCTGATTTATGTCGGTAAAACAGCATTCGCCGCGAAACACAACATCGCCTCGGACAAGCTGACGCCGGAAGAATGGGTGATCCGGCCGGAAGGAAATAATCTGATCCTGGCCGGCGGGTATCCCATCGGCAGTTTCTACGCGGTCTGGCAGGTCCTGAACAAGCTCGGCTGCTATTCCCTGACCTGGGATCAGGATGCGGTCCCCGAATACAGCAAGCTCGCCGTCGATCTGAAACCGGAACAGAAGAAACCGGCGTTCAACGGACGGCTGATCTGGGATGGTTTCCCCGGCGTGATCTTCCGGGCCAAGGCCGATCCCTCCGTGCTCGCAGCTTACAAACTCTACAAACTGCGCAACGGCATCAACGGCCGCCAGCGCCGGGACGACAGCCTGTGGATGTTCAGCGCCCATAACATTTCCCATATCCCGCAGTTCCATTCCTTCAGCCATTACGTGCATCCGAAACTGTTCAAGGACCACCCGGAATATTTTGCCATGAATGCGCAGGGAAAACGTTACAAGCCCAAAAGCTTCTCCCTGGAAGGCTGCATCTGCATGTCCAATCCGGAAGTGGTCAAAGTCACCCTCGATTCCCTCCGGAAGATGATCGAAAAGGACCGCGCGGCGCTGCCGAAGGATCAATGGCCGACGGTCTATGACATTTCCACGCTGGACAACTCGCCGAACCTCTGCCTGTGCCCGGAATGCAAGAAGATCATGGACGAGGAAGGCTGCCAGACCGGTCTGCTGCTGCGGTATATCAACCAGGTCGCAAGCGAGATCCGCAAGGAATATCCCGAGATCATCATCCGCACCTTCGGTTACAGCGCTTCCGCAACTCCCCCGACCAAAACCCTCCCGGCGGACAACGTGCTGATCCAGCTGACCGATAAGTTCACCGAGAGCGATCCGTTCCGTCCGCTGAGCCATCCGATCAATGCAGGCCGTCTCGATTATTTTCATAAATGGCGCAAGGCGGCGAAACGGCTGAGCGTGTGGGATTACTGGAATCTGGCGGGTACGGGCACCTATTTCAATCCGCCCCGTCCGAGCACCGTACTCAATGCGATCCGGAGCGACATCAAGTTTTTCCGCAGTCTGAACGTGACCGATCTCTTCATGGAATGCAGCCGCTGCCCGTATGCTCCGCAGAGCTTCATCGACCTGACCTATTTCATCGGCGCCCAGCTGATGATGGATCCCGACCAGGATCAGGAAAAACTGACCGATATCTATTTCAAATACTATTACGGTCCCGCGGCCGCGGACATGCGGAACGTCTTTGAAACGATCAAAGCCGGCATGATGCAGCAGAAAAACCGGCAGACCACCGCCGTGGTTTCGCATTGGAGTTATCTGACTCCGGAGACCATGTGCAAAATGTATCTGACCCTGAAGAACGCCTCCGAAAAACTCCCGGAGAAGAGTGTTTATCGTGCCCGCGTGGATGCCGAACGGATCGTGTTCGTCTGGTATGCTCTCTCCAAACGGGAATCCTACCGCAAGGCCTTCAAGGCGCACGGGATCAATGTGGATGATTTCGTGGCGGAGACCCGGGCGCTGGTGAAAGCTCATATCCGGCGTTTCCCCTGCCGCACTCCGCAGTGGCACGACAAGAAATTCGAGGAACAGTTCAAGGTGGTTTCTCTGAATCTGCCGCGTCCCGAAAAGTTCAAGGACGTTCCGGCTGAAAACTTCCGCATGATCGCCTATCCGAATTTCCGGCCGGTCGGACACCTTGGTTCCTCCAAAGTCGACGATCCGGATTCCATTACCGGCAAGGCGCTGAAATCCGCCCATAAGGATCCCATTTACCACGGTGTGAACAAACTTCTGCCGGGCAAGCACCGGTTCTATACCACGCAGTTCTCCTGGGGCAACCATAAGGCGCCGGGTGCGGTCCGCCTGACCCTCAAAGAAGTCCCGCAGGATGAAAAATACCATTGGTACCGGATCCCCGGCAAGCTCGAATTGCGTTCGCTTTCCTATTTCTGGGGACAGGGCTGGGCGATCCAGGCCAATACTTCGCATCTTTATACACTGACTGACGGCAACCCGCTGGACAATACCTGGGACGAAATCTGGTTCTCCGCCAAGTTCACCGGTCCGGCTTATGTCAAGGGTTCCACTAAAGAGAACGCGATCTGGGTCGATATGGCGGTCCTCGTGCGGGGCAGGGAAAAATGAAACTGATCACTCTCGGGACCGGGGCCGGAAATCCCTCCATGACGAGGAATAATTCTTCGTCCTATCTGGAATTTGCCGACCGCGGCTATCTGATCGACGCCGGACAGCCGCTGGGCGCTTCCTTAGTCCGGAAAAAAATCGATTTCAACGGCATCCGCGCGGTTTTTCTGACTCACATGCACGAAGATCATTTCGGCGGGCTGACCGGGTTCCTGAAAAACCGCATGGTCGACGGTCCTTACTGCGTCCACCTGCGGAAGGATTGGCGCGGTTTCTGGCCTGAAGTCTGGCTGCCGCAGCAGGACGCCATCGATGCTTTCGATGCGCTGATGAAGGTGCAGTTCCGCGGCCACCGCCGCAACCGCATCCTGTATCGTCTGATCCAGCCGGGACCGTTTTACGATGACGGTTTCCTGCGGGTGAGCGCGATCCCGAACCGGCACTGGTGTTATCGGGGCGAATGGCTGCCCTCCTATTGTTTCCTGATGGAAGCCGAAGGGAAGAAACTGCTCTGCACCGGCGATCTGGCGGCAGATCTGTCCGATTTTCCTTTCGAGGCGGCGGAACACGCCGATCTGGTCATGTGTGAATTCACCCATTTCAACCCGATGCAGCGCCTGGATGTTTTTCGGAAGATTCATCCGGGGAAACTGGTTTTCAACCATGTGGCGCGGGCCAACGAGGCGATTTTTCCGCAATTCGCGGCGAATCTGGATTATCCCGCCGCAGTCGCACACGATGGAGACGAATTCGAATTCTGAACTGTTCGAAAACAAAAAATCAACCCGCTGCCGGAACGGAAATTTTCCTGATCGGCAGCGGGTTTTTTCGTATGCTTGTGCAGATCGGTTATTTCACCGTAAACTGCCGGGTCGCATTGATCCCGGCTGCGGCTTCCCGGATGGTGATGCTCCAGGTTCCCGCCGCGGCATTTTTCGGGATGGTGATCCGCCGGGTGAACTTGCCGTCGGCAAAGACCGCATAACCCGTTTCATCCGTTTCGGTGCCGTCCGCACTTTTCACGGTGATCTTCATCGGATGCAGGGAAGGGATCGGTTTTCCGGAAACTCCGGACAGCTTTGCGGTCAAAGTGAAACCTTTGCCTTTTTCCAGCTCCTGCGGCACTTCGAAGCCGATTTTGCCGACTTTTTCCGGCAGGATCAGCAGGGCGCGCCCGTCGCAGGTCTCGAACTTGACCGGGATCGTGGTCTGATTGCCTTCCGAAGTGAACGGCACTTCGATATTGCGGACCAGGTCATAGACCGCTCCGGCTTTCCGTTTGATCGTAACCGTGCCGGAATTCGGCATGCCGTTTTCCTGGATCAGTCCGTACTGCCCGATATAATCGCCGAAGGTGCGTTTGTCATTGATGACAAACAGATAATCGGCGTCTTTATCGGACCGTACCCAGGTGATCAGATCGGGATTGGAAGAGTTGGTGTACGGCGTGTATTTGGAAGCGATCATCCGGCGGAGATCCAGCCCGGCTTTCTGAAGCGCGGCCTTGTCGGCGACCGGATCGCCGGAACGTTCCACCGGAGTGATCATCAGGTCGGGCATGATCGCCGGTGCCGTGAACTGGTCGCCGACCACGATGCCGCCTTTCGCCTGAAATTCGCGGATCTTTTCCGCCACTTTCTGCGGCAGGACATCACAATAGGTCAGGACCAGAACTTTGATCTTGCCGAAACCGTCGCGCAGGATCTGGTCCTCGAAGATCACGCCGGGCATCAGATTGCCGCGCAGCATGGCGAGGTTGGATTCGAACATCCACGAGCGTCCGCCCCAGCTGCCGCGTCCGGCATACACGAACGAGGCAAAGGAATGCAGAGCGGCGACTTCAACCGGACGTTCCGGCAGGCGGCTCACCAGCGGTCCGAGCGGCTGCGCCACGTTCACCAGTACATCCCGCAGGGCATTTTTGGTGTCGTGGTTGGAGCAGATGTAATTCCAGCCGATGTTGCTGTCGTAGATCGCATTGTAGCCGTGGAAATCCATGCCGCAGATCTGACGGGACAGCTGGACCCAGAGACCCTCCGTGAGCATATCGGGCGCAACCGTGATATACTTTGCATTGGGGAATTTTTTGACCCAGGCCGGTTCTTTAGCGACTTTATACCCTTTCGGAGCTGCTCCGCTGCGGTACATGATCAGCGTAATGTGCCCGAGGATGTCCAGGGGTTTCTTCCGCTGCGCCGCAAAGGCCGCCAGTTCGGAAATCATGGCATTCGCCGCGATCGGATCCGGATCCAGATACGCCCAGTTGTCGACGATATCGATATTGTCCGCCAGATACCAGATCGGCGGCATGCGGTTCGCCGGCGCGTAACGCGCTTTGATCGGCGTGGTGAAATGTTTCTTGAACTGGGCGGCGATCTTGCCGTCCAGCACCGGCCAGCCGTCGCCGCCGCACCAGAACCACTGATAATATACGTAATACGGTTCTTTTTCCGGGATCACCCTTGAGGCTGGAAACTTGTCGGCCAGCTTGTAGTTGACCGGACTGGTCTTGGCATTTACTTTCTGCGGAATGTCGTAACCCGCAATTTTCCGGAATGCTTCCGGTTCGATTCGATTGAATGAGGGAGCGGTCACGTCGCGCATTTCTTCGTTGAGGTTGACATCCTCCACAGCCGGATGATTCATGAACTTCGCGCTCAGGGCAGCTGCTTTTTTCGCTTCGGCGATCAGTTTCGGATTCGAAACTTCGGTCGCCAGAAAGGTTCTGCCGTCGCGGTCGTGACGGGGATATTTTTTGCTCCAGTGAGGCATCAGGCGGAACAGACCACCCTGGCGCAAGCCGTTGGCCAGCGCCCAGTCGAGACTGCGCAGACCGCCGGGGACGCGGCCCAAGGCAGCCTTATAGGGATTGTCGAGAAACATGCTGACCGGCGCCGGATAATACTTGTTCATGCCGAGCCAAACGATATTTTTCCGAGCCTGGTCGTACACCGCCTCCGTAAAAATGGAAAAACGCGGGAGATCCTGCGGTCCGATGAAAACCGGGAAACGCAAGCTTTTCTTTTCGCTTTTTCCGGCGCGTTCGGCGGTGAATTCCACCTGGCAGTCGTATTGTCCAACCTTGAATTCGGTATCCACTTTGACCGGCAGAATGATCTTGCCGCGGGGCTCGATCGTCTGATCCGAATAGCCGGTCTGCTGCGGCTGGCCGGCAACGGTGCAGCGGATGTCAGATACCGTTACCGGCTGGGCAAAAGGGTTGCACAGCTCGGCTTTCACCACAGCATTTTTTTCGTTCCGGAAAAAGGCAGCCCGGCTGAATCCGGCCGTGACGAATAAATCGGACGGCGGACGGATGACCGGTTTCTGAACTTTGGCAGCAGGCTTGGCGGGCGTCTTCGCCGCCGGCTCTTCCTTCGCCGGTTCGGAGAAGAGTTTCAGCCAGAAGATATGGCCGTCAAACGGAGCATAGAGACTGCCGCAGCGGTCGCCGATCACCGGACGGCGGACTCCCGCCACCAGCGCCCCGCCGAAAGCCGTCTTGACCGTCGTCTTGTTCCCGTCGACGGAAAAAGTGACCGTGCCGGCCGGATCGTATTCCACGGCAAGCAGATATTTTTTCCCGAACTGGCACGGGATCCATTTTCCCCGGACATTGAAAGATTCCGAACCGGCGCCGCAGCTGAGTCCCAAAACAAAATCTTTCCGCTTGAAATCACGTGCAACATAAAAAAGAACACCGATGTTGTCGAGCGGCGCCTTGCTGACATACGGCACATTTTTGGTGTCATACAGAAACATCTGGGGACGGTTCGAGGTCGGTTCATTGAAGCTGACCTCGGTTTCGATCCGGAACGCACCGACCGGGGAAAGCCCTTTGAAACTGCCTGAACACATGATCCCGGACGGCTTCGGGCCGGTCGTCATGCCCGGCAGCAGCGCTTTCTCGCCGTTGACCGTCACGATCTCTGACGCGCCGCGGAAAGACATCTGGTATTTGCCGTCCACACTGTTGATGGAACCTTTGGTGAAGTCCCAATGTGCCGTCAAGGGCAGATCCGCATGGAGACTTGCCGCGGCGAGCACCAACACGAATAAAATTAATGATCTCATTCTGTTTCTCCTTCGAGGTTATTTCAAAACTTCAATAAATACGGGTTTCCAGATACCGCCGGCTCCGGAGGTATCCTGTATGCGCACCACGATCAGGTTCTCCTCACCCCATTTGATCTCTTTGGTGATATCGATCCAGAACGGGGTCTTCCAGCCGTTGCTGCCGAGATCATGCTGTCCGACATAGATGCCGTTCAGCCAGATCCAGGCCGATTCGTCCACCGCCTCGAAGTGCAGTTCGACCGCGTTGTGTTCCATTCTGGGCGGCATTTTGAACCGCAGCCGGTACCAGGCGATGCCGTCGTATCCCTTGTTTCCCTGTTCTTCCCAGGTGGCGGCGATCCGGATGTTTTTCCAGTCGGAATCGTCGTATGCCGTTTCGAAAACTTTTTTCTTGTGTCCGTCGCTCATCGGGTCGATTTTGAATTTCCAGCCGGAAAGCGGCAGGGCGATCGTTCTGACGATCTCGACTTCATGGTCGTGGGTCGGATCGTCCTTGAGCCGCGTGGTCTTGCGGTAGAACGTGAAGGTCGTCAGCGTGGTCGCCAGACGTTTGAATTCCGGCACTTTGCCGTGATCCGCCATCCGGGTCAGAACCTTGATGCGCGAATCATGGTCCTGAATCGATTTGGCGCAGCCGAAAACCGTGGAAGCGACCCGGTAATCGTCGTCCGATGCCATCGCGGACAGGACGTCCGCGGCTTTGTCGCCGTGTTTCTCAAAATATTTCAGGACCGCATACGACCGGATCACCGGATCGGCCGATTTCATGCCGGACAGCGCATCCCGGTCGAATGAACGGCTTCGGGTCTGCGAAAGCCGGGCCCGCCAGTCTTTGCGCGTTTTCATCAGTTCGGCACTGTCCGACGCGGCTGCCATGACACTGCAGAACAATGCGGCGGCCAATAACAACAGTTTCATCATTTTACCTCGCTTTTTTTGATTATGGTCAAAATTTTGGATTTTATCTTTCCAGATCGAGCAGAACCAGTTTGTTCGGCATGAAATACGAGAGATTCAGCCGCAGCTCATTGCAGTATTCCCCGGCCGGATAGGCCGTGGCGCGCTCACTGGTTCCGATATATTCCACCCGTTCGATTCCGAACAGGATCCGGTTTTTGCCGCGGAACAGCGCACGCGGGATCTCCGCTTCGACTTTCCAGCCCCCCGCGGTCTCCTGCTTTTCGAGATGACAGCAGTCGGTCCAGTCCGAACGTTCCGGCGTATGTCTCGCCAGTCCGGTATTGACGATAAACGGGAAGGTGAAGCCTTCCTCTTCCATCGCATAAAGCTTCATATACTCTTCATCGGCATCGGGCGAGTTTTCGCATTGGATTTCCACGTTCAGCGTTTCGGAAGTGCATTGCGCTTTCCACTTCAATTTGCCGTTCTGATACCAGATACCCGTCCGGCACTCTTCCGTATCCTTGCATTCGGCGAATTCGCGGAACGTTTTTCCGGCGGCGAGCGCCTTGCGGCAGTCGGCGAAGTCCTTCAGCACGATATCCTCCAGAATGTCCGCCCGCCAGTAAAGCTTGGCAGGGTAGAACTTGAAGACTTCCGCCTCGGAATGATAACCGAGCCGCGGATCGTTTTTGCACAGTTCCGCCAATGCTTTGGAATTGGCGATCTCTTTCCGGACGATCTGTTCCATGTCATCCAGGATCGGACCGGCATCTTTCGCCCCGTCGAACAGCAGGGCGCGCATCTGATAGAAACGGAAGATATCGGCGGCACACTCGAACTGCAGCCGGATGGCCCGGGCAACGGAGAGTTCATCGGCACAGACCGCATCGTTCCGGTAATCCCTGGCGATCTCTTCCAGTTCAGCACAGCCTTCCGACCAGAGCCGGCTCATCTTCGTCAGCAGGATCGTGATCTCGCCGACCGTCTGATACTGCATGCATTCGCCCAGCGTATCCCCCGCGGGCATGGCATCCGGTTTCCAGGAACGGGTCAGCTGCCGCCGCGCCCGCTTCAGGTGAAGCGGCCACACCGCACCGTCATGAACCGGTCCGTAATACTGGAACTGCTTGTCCAGCGGATAATTGCCGTAGGCCTTTTCGAACGTCTTCCAGATCTGAGCGACTTCCTTTTCTTTTCCCGGCCATTCCGGAGCGGCCAGCCGCTGGAGGAATTCCATTTCGCTGTCCTCGAATTCATCGCAGGCAAGCAGTCCGGCGGCCCGGTTCATCAGCCCGGGATAATTGCCGAAATACCAGCACATGACCGCATGTTCCACGCCGAGGTTTTTCATTGCGCGGTATTTTTCATAGAGCAGTCCCGGCGCAGGAATATAAGGCACCGCCGCGTCTTCGTGGGAACAGGAGACCTGCAGTTTGGCGGCAAATCCGCATTTGCTGTGCCGGGCGGCTTCCGCCATGCGCGAGAACCGGTCGGACGGTCCGGCGCAGGAGAGCCAGTAATCGCCTCCCGCCCGCACGCGCCCCAGCTGGTTTTTGGTCACTCCGGATTCGAAATTATACGCCAGACTGACCGATTCCGGCAGTTTGGAAGGCAGCGTGTAAATCCAGGGCGCCAGCTGTTCGGCATCCGGCTGATAAAGCCAGCTGATGAGGTCCGCTTTCGGATTGGCGTCACGCATCCCCCGCGCCATCGGGCCCAGCGTGTGCGCAATGATGTCTGCCGGCAGCCAGTCGCACTGCTTGTCGCATTTGACTTTCCCGTCCAGAGAAAATTTGCTCAGCGTGCTCAGACAGGAGGTAGTCCGTTCGCCATGGGAGATCGTCAGCATGCCGCCCAGACCCGGAACTTCACTGAAAAGGTAATAGGCCGATTCGTAAAGGTATTGTTCCGCTGTTTTGGAATTTGGGCAGAAACTCCGTTCGTAACCGCAGCCGCTGTTCAATGCATAACTGGTTCCGGGTCCCTGCAGTTCCGGCGCCCCTTCCGGGCATGGATTCGTACTCAGCCACGCACGGGGTTCGATGCAGAACGCCCAGGTCTTGATCCCGTAACGCAGACATTGGTTCACGGTTTTGCGCAGTTTCTCCAGACGCTTCGGCGCATCGGGTGACTGTCCGTTGACGGTGGTTTTGCAGATATCCTTGAAGGTGATCGTCAGCCACAGACCGTTCACTCCTTCGTGCGCCAGCCGGCTCAGGTATTCGTCCGGATAATAATCGATATCGTTCATCAATTCGTCGATATTGAACGGCGGCCGTTTGATCGGTCCGAAAAAGCAGCGGGAGATCCGGTTTTTCAGCCAATAGTGTTTGGTCTGTCTGCCAATCGGCAGATACGGAATGCGCAGTTCGGCGATACGGTCCATGAAGTAATAAACGGCGCGCCGGATCCCTTCCGTCTCGCCGGCTTCGATCGTCACGGCATCGGCCGCGGTCTCCACGGTGAAATCTTCCCCTTTCAACGCATCTGATTTGCGGAAGACTACCGGAAGGCCCTTGCCCCGGGGAATTTTTGCCTCGCCCAGGAAACGGTCAAGATCGAAAAACGCGGTATCGAGCGCATGCTCTGGGTCGGGAAAAACGGATTCGACTTCGACGCCGTTCAGCAGTGAAACGGTATTCTGGGGGGCAGGGGCGGAATCATTCCGATGCGGACAAAATACCTGATGTTTTTTCAATTCGGCTACGAACCCCGGTTCTCCCTGCGGGAACGGCGGCGGCTGATGGCCTCTGGTATAGATCGGATTCATAAATACCCTTTCTGTTTTTTACAGAATCAATTATTTTGATAACCATCAGTATTATATGCTGTTTTTTGAAATTTGCAATGCCGGAAATGAAAAAGCCGGAAACAAATTACCGCAAATGTTCCGGCAGAAGGGCTGGAGAATCGACCCTTCTGCCG
>JAZUCR010000787.1:0-9243 GCA_045639225.1 Victivallales bacterium | reverse complement strand
TTCGGCAGCGGCCAGAGTCGCTTCGGTGGACTCAATACCGCCGAATACGTAAGGCGCGCAGACCGCGCAGACGAATCCGAATCCTGCAGCCAGCATGTTACGCCGGAACTCCGAAGCCGGCGGAGATGAAAGGTTATTGGTTTTTCCAACGCCGCCGGCCCCGGAAAATACAAAAATCAGCCGGATTTCCGCCGGATCTTTGCCGGTCGGCAGATCCAGCCAGAACGAACCGGAGTCAAACTCCACCTGATATTGTGTTTCGATTTCGTCCGAGGAGATTATTTCAGCGCCGGGCATCCGTTCGGGTATGGATTTCATTTGGCCGTATAACCCCCATCGACCGGGATCACGGTTCCGGTCACATAAGCTGAAGCGTCCGAGGCCAGAAAGACGAGGATGCCTTTCAGGTCGGTATCATTGGCGAGCCGTCCCAGCATGGTATTGGCACTGTATTGTTTCACGAACGGTTCCGGCTGATGGTTGAAATATCCGCCGGGCGCGATGCAGTTGACCCTGATGTTCCAGTGTCCGAGCACGCTCGCGGCGAAGCGGGTGAAATTGCTCATGCCGCCTTTCTCATAGAAATAGATCGGTGAAATGGTATCAAAGCTGAACATGTCCGTCCCCGTGTAGTTGCCGGGATTCGGACCGAGCAGCCCCATGTAGGAACCGATGTTGATGATCGAGCCGGAATGATGCTGTTTCATTACTTCGCCGACGCGTTTGGTCAGCACGAAGAGAGCCGAGGCGTTGGTATGGAGCGAGCGGTCGAAGAACTCCATATCGTCGGCCCATTCCGAGCAGGCGGAGCGGGAGACCGCGTTGTTCACCAGAATGTCGATCTTTCCGGACCGCTCCACGATTTCCGACACGGTCCCCGCGATGCTTTCATCGGAATCGAGATCGAGCCGGAGCGCGGTCGCGCCGATCCGGTCGGCTTCGGCCTGCAGTTTTTCCAGATTGCGTGACGCTATATAGACCTCGGCGCCCGCCTCGCAGAGTGCTTCGCCGAGCTGACGTCCGTAAAGACCCGCGCCTCCGGTCAGCAGGGCGGTTTTCCCTTTCAGAGAGAATGATTCGAGCACTTTCATATCAGAATTTCCTTTCCGTTCTGTTCGCGGCTTTCGATGCCGCCGATCACCAGCTTCATCAGCTCGACGGTCTCCTGCCACGGGAACGGACGTTTGCCGGTGCGCAGGAATTCGATGAACGACACCAGCAGACTGCGGAAACTGTTGTAACTGTCGTGCATATAGACCGTGACAGTCTGTGAATTGCCGCTGATGATGAGCGGGATGGGCCCCGCCTGATCGTAAATGCCGGTGATGAGCAGATCGACGCCGGACTTGTGTTTGATGTGCACAATATTGCGCCGTTCGGTCCCGGTGTTGCGGATACTGTAAAAACCGGGTTCGAGGATTGGATAAACCGCTTCCAGCGAATGGATGCCGTAGGTTTCCCATTTCTTCGGCATGCCGTACTGGATCAGACGCAGTTCGCCGAGTTCGCGGGTCGCGCCGTGATAATACGGCATAATTTCCTTGCAGAACCGCAGCGAGCTGGCGGACATCAGCGGATATCCCTGCTCGAACAGTCCGGTGAAATACGCCAGATCAGCCCGGTTGTCGCACAGCGGTTTGTCGATCAGCAGAGGCAGGCCCGCTTCGATGAACGGACGCGCCCGGCCGACGTGTTCGCTGCCGATATCTGTGGCAATGATGACGGCATCGACCTTGCCGATCATGTCCTCGGGCCGGTCGGCGATGTTCGGGATCAGCGACAGCGCCGCCGCATGTTCGGCGTTCCGGCGGTCGTTGCAGTAAATATACTCCACCTTGGCGCCGGGGATCCCCATCGTGTCATAATCCTCCCGCGCCAGATACACGGGGATCACGGAGAAGGGACATTCCTTCGGCATCCGTCCGCGGTCGAATTTGTTGAACATGGCGCTCCAGCTGTACGGATGGCCGTTGCCTTCGGTCATGCCGATGATGCCGAGACGGATATGGTTCGGATCAGAAATGTGCTTCATGATGTTCAATCCCGTTTTTCTCCGGTGAATTCCTGAAACGTCCGGCGGATATCCCGGCATTTCGCACCGAGGGCACCGACGTCCGAGCCGCCGTTGACCAGATCGTAACCTTCTTCGAAACATGCGGTCAGGGAGGGCACCGACACCGTACCGGCGAATTTGCCGTATTTGTGCGCCGTTTTTACGACCAGCTGACGCACCCGGGTGATCTCCGGATTGCTGAAATTACAGGGATCGCCGATCGCGTGGCTGAAATCGCCCGGACCGAAAAAGATCATGTCGATCCCCGGCACCTGGCAGATCTTGTCCAGCTGGCTCAGCGGTTCGGGGTCCTCGATCTGCACGATCACCAGACGGTTTTCATTGCAGAATTTCATATATTCGCAGCCGTCGATCAGGCAATACAGTCCGTCGGCATTGCCGCCGTCGAGCGGCCGCAGTCCCACGGGCGCGAAACGGACCGTGTGCGCAATGTATTCGGCCTCTTCCAGACTCATCAGATGCGGGATCATGATCCCTGCGGCATCGGCTTCCAGCGGCCGGATGTAATCGCTGTAAGAGCCCTTCGCGACGCGGACGATGGTATCCATGTCATGCGCCTTGCCGGCCAGGATCATGTTTTCCATGGTGCTGTGGTCGGTGGGGACATGTTCCTGGCAGATCCAGAGGGCGTCGAACCCGGTGAGTCCGGCGATCTCCGCGACCCGCGGACAGGAGAGGTTGGATTTGAAGCAGAGGGCCTTTTTCCCGGCCCGGATTTTTTCCAGCACGCGGCTTTTTCTCGGTGTGATCATTTTGTCTTCCTTCAATAATGAATCTTTTCAAAAAATCAGCTGAAAAATGTCAATAGACGCCCTCGTTCCAGTCCCACATGATCTTGCTGGCTTCGGAGCGCATGAAGGTATTGGAAATGAATTCGGCATGACCCTCGGCGAAACAGTAGTTCGATCCTTTATTGTGGGCCGCTCCGGTGGTCCCGTTGGCCGCGCTGCCGTTGTAAACCTGGGTCCTGGTGATGTTGCTGCAGCTGGCGTTTTCGATGGTAGGGGAAGTTTTCCAGGCGCTGCCCTGCCATCCCTCGGCCAGCATGATGGTGGACGAGGGTTTCTTGATCCGGGAAAGTTTCATCGAGGCCGGCAGATAGGAATAGGTGCCGCGCATGTCCGGAATGACGTAGTAGTTGACCCCGTAGCTTCTGGCGATGTCGGGTGAGGCATATTTGATCTTGTCGGAAAAACATTTGAAGGTTTCTTTGGCCAATCCGTAATCATGGTGGAGCGCATAGCACCACATCATGTGTTCCGTGGCTCCGGAACATCCCGGATACCAGTCCTGATTGTCGCCCAGGTAACTCATGATCCCGATTCCCATCTGCTTGAAATTGCTGATGCAGGCGGCCGCCCGTGCGCGGTCCCGGGCTCTGTTCAAAGCCGGCAGCAGCATCCCCCCCCGGATCCCCGTGGTCGCCGTCACCACGAGGAGCTCTATCAGCGTAAAACGACAAACCGTTTTACGCTTCAGGTATGAGAGATGAGGTATGAGAGATGAGGGTAAAGAGGTCTTCTTTTTGTTCAACAATTTTTGCTGTGATTTGGACTTGTTGGATGTCATCATCGGTCTCCTTGTTTGGTTTTATTGATTTGAATATTTGAAAAGTTCATTTATGCACCAGCCAGACCCGTTTCCAGATCCCGCCGCTGCCGTGGGAATCGGTAACGCGGACCGCTATGTCCTGCGCTGCGTTCTCCCAATTCACATAAGGATCGATCCGGATCGAAAAAGGTTTGCTCCAGTCGTCCGGCTGGACGAAAGGATGTTCCCCCGCTTTGCGTCCGTTGACGAAAAGTTCGCAGGATTCATCCACGGCACCGAAACAGAGACTGATCCTGCTGCCCCGCCATTCTTTGGGGATATTCAGCTGCTGGAAATACCAGACCACACCGTCGTAGCTTTTCATTTTTTCCCTGAATTCCGGCGTGACTTCGGTGAATTTCGGGCTGATCTTCTCCCATGGCGAATTGGTCGGCAGCAGCTGATTCCGGCTGCGCACGGCTGAGAGATCCAGCTTCTGCCAGTTTTTCCGAAGACCTTCATTGTTTTCATCGGTCAGCGCATACCACAGGAGCGGAGTCGGCAGATAAGGTTCGGAAAAATCCCGAAGTGCGATGGCCGAATCGATTTCCGTGCATCCGGCGGAACGTTCGCTCCTGAAAAGGTTCAGATAATTGAGCTTGACCGTATTCCGGTTGGCGAGCCGCCAATTCAGCAGGTTTACGCTGGCGGCTATGCGGTCTTGGGAGCCCGCGGTGACCGCCAGGAAGAGCAGCCGCGCATGGCGGTTGGCTTTCTGCAGACGTTTCACCCGCTGCAGTTCCGTTTCCGTGAGTTTTTTCGCCGCTGCTTTCTCCAGAATGGCATCGGTCCGGTCGAAGTCTTCCAGCGTGTAGTATTTCTTCAAATTCCAGATAACTCCGCGGGCAAAGTTGCCGAAGCGGCCAAGACGGAGGATCTCCTTCATTTCGGGCAAGAGCCGGCGGCGGAAGATCTCGTTGCGGTAATAGCGGAAAAATTCGCCCGCATCTCCGGCAGCCGCGCCGAAGGCCGAAAGATATTCTTTTTCCAGTTCTTCGAAAGTTTTTTCCGGGTGGGCCATTTTGCGGCACAGGATATAATCGGTGATCCCGTTCAGGGACCAGCTGCATTGCCCAGCATCGAAATCCGCCCCGACCGCTCCGTTCCGGATCGCGACCTCAAGGATATCGAAGAAATGTTTTTCCAATCCCATCGGGATCCCGGTATGCATCAGGCACCAGTGATAATTCGGACGGATGGTGAAGCGGACTGCGCCCATCTTTTTCCAGCCGGCATAATACTCATCCAGTTCCTTCAGGTCCAGAAAAGTCGGGACGGTACCGAGGATCACGTTCGGGGCAATTTTCTCCCGTTTGGGCGGCATTTTGGTGTCGTTGTAAGCATAGGCGGTGACCACCGCGCCATATTTCGCCGCTTCCTTCGCCACAGCGTTGACGAAATGGAAATAGCGGTCGGAAAGCTGGGCATTCGCGCTGTCCAGATCCTGATTTTTTACCGTATCCAGGGCCAGACAGGCCGGACAGCGGCAGTAACCGCCGGCATCGTCATTCTCGCAGACGTTGATATACGGAGGACGCGGTTTTTTCGCCAGATATTCGACCATGACCTGTTTGACCAGGTCCGGATCGGACCAGCAGAGTTTGACGGTCCGGGCGCTGGCGCCCACCGCGACCGGATCGTCCGGATTGCCGGCGGAGACCACCGGCGCGCGTTTCCCGAATTTGTTGAGGGCAAAATATTCCGGATGTGTTTTGCCGTATCGGCTCCACCATTTCGTAAAAGCATGTCCGAAAACAAAACTGTCCGTCCTGGGACAGGAGAGCATGCGGTACTGCCAGCGGCGGTTTTCAGCCTGCCGCATCTGATATTCTTTTTCAGTCAGGTTGAATTTCTCCAGTCCGCGGATTTTTCCTTTTTTCGGATCAACGAGCCGGACACATCTCACCAGCAGCTTCGGGATCCACTGGTATGAACCCGTCTGCAGATTCAGCATGGCGGACCGCCGGCAGACAATGCCGTCATCGCCCGGTTCGATCCATTTGATTCCCAGCTGGGAGTCCAGAAAATTCATCACGGCAAATTCGCTGCCGCGGCGGGAAAAACGGTCATCACCGTAAAAATAAGCGGCTTTTTCTCCGATGATCCAGCGAGCCTCTTCCACTGCCATGGTTTCTTTCGCGCCGGGTTCACGGATGCCGACGCAAAAAGCGTATCTGCCGTCTTCCGGCACTTTTCCCTGAACCAGCGGCACGTTCACTCCGGTCATGATTTTCAGATGTTTCCGCAGATCGGCCGCACCGGACCGGATCCTTTCCAAAGCGCCGGACGGCAGGACGATCACCGCCCGGGACGGATCGACTTCGATCGGTTTGGCCGTCACCGCAAAAGCAAATGCAAGCAGAAGGATCGATGCAGCAAATTTCATCTTTTCTCCCTCAGAAATAGTTATGGGAAAGGTCCGCCAGGAAAATATCCGCCGCCGTGGAATGTTCCGCGGCCGGGACCTTTTCGGCCGTTTCATCCAGCGGCAATGCCGTCTTGTGCTCATGGGACGAATAATAACTCAGCAGCGCTCTTCCCGGCCGCAGTTCGAGATACGACGCATACGAGGTGTCCCCGCCGGACGGCAGGACAAAGCAGTGCCGGGGATCGTCATGGTCTTCCAGAATATAGACCTCGGTCCGGATATTCCGCTTGACGGTTATGCTGCCGTCCCAGCAGCGTCCGACCAGCAGCGAGGCGCCGTTGAACCGTTTCAGCATGGGACCGACCATCCGCAGCGGCAGCGCCCGCACCAGATCCATGGTCTGCCGGTTCAGTTCGGGCATCTTGGTATAGGGCGGCTCCAGGCGGCACACGGTGGGTATGCAGCCGCAGCCGTAAGTGCTGTCCCGGACAAACGCATACAGATACCCAGCCGGATCGAAGTCAATGGCCGTTTCGGTACCGAAAAACGGGAATTGCAGCAGCTGTTCCCATCGGCTCCCGTCCGGACTGGCATAAAGCATCGCGGCCGAATTGGCTTCAGATACCCGCCGGTAGCCGGTGCAGTACAGCTTGTCCCCGAATTTCGCCAGTCCCCAAAACAACGGCACCGTGTCGATTTTTTCCGCCCGGCCGAATTCTTTCCCGTCTTTGGAAACATAATGCCAGGAAGCAAAGATCCCGCCGGGCTGACGACTGAAAGTGTAAAGATGCAGCTTCCCGTCGAATTCGATCAGTTTCGGATCGCGCAGATCGCAGCCGTCCATCCCGATCAGAGCGGAAGTTTCCCAGTTTTCTCCCCGGTCGGACGAACGCAGGATCCGGATCTTCCCGTCGAATGCGATATGCGTCGTGCCGGAACGGAACGCCAGAAAAATGTCATCCCCGAATGCAGTCATGGATGTAAAGGCATTATGCCGTCCGTCCGAATAAATCTTGCGGACTCTCAATGGACGTATTTCCTTCATGATGTTTGCCTCCTGTTCATGGTGAAAGCTTGCGCATTCCCGTGGAGAATCGCCTTTGTTTAATATAGCTGAAACTATTTTGTTTGCAAGCATTGTATCATATAAAAAATTCCGTTCGACATATAAAAATCGAAACATCCGGCAAGCAAGAATCTTCCCTGTTTTATAAAAGCGGCATTGAAAAATCATCTCCGTGATGATATAGTTATGAAAACCAACCGGCAATCTGAAAAAGGGCATCCGCATGAAGCTGAAAACGCTGAACGATATCGTGCAGTATCTGGAGACTGTTCAGAGATCCCGCTATGAACTGACCTTCGACAGTGTGCCGGAGCCGACCGATCCGCCGGTTTATTTCAATTACCATGTCCACAAATTCTGGGAACTGAAATTCCGTTCGCCGAAACAGACAGGAGAGCCGCATCGGATCACGCTGATCCCGCCGGGCGTGGTCCATTGCTCGACCAGCAGGGAATTTTCCGTGGATATCATGCACAGGTTCATCCATATCATCGGTTTCGACCAGACTTTCGCCTGGCGGATCTATGTCAACGAAGAAGAGGATCAGCACGGCGACAATCTGATCCCGGAGATCCTTCATGCGGTCAGCCATTATTCCAGCTCGGAACAGTTCGATCCCATTCGTCACGACCTGATGAAAGCGGTCATCGGAAATCTTCTGCTGCTGATCCGGCAGAACCTCACCGAAACGGGGATCGAAAAACCAAAGCGCGACCTCGTTGAAATCGCTTTGGATTACATGGAAAACTGTTATTACAAAATGGACTTGAGCGTGTCGGACATCGCCCGGTTTGCGGGCGTGTCGCCGCAGTATCTCAACAGCGCCTTCATGAAAGCCACGGGCAGGACCACGCGGCAGAACCTGATCGCGATCCGTCTGAACCACGCCCGTGAACTGCTCGAGGATCCCCGTTATCTGGTCAAGGATGTGGCCGCCTTCACCGGATTCCGTTCGCCGTTTTATTTCAGCAATTCCTACCGCAAGGCATTCGGGATCCCGCCCCAAAAACAGCTGCAGGACCGGCAAAAAAAACAGCCGGTGACCGGAGAAGCAGACTCAATATGACGCGGGAATCCGGATGTATAATTTGCTTGCGGTGTCGCGGGTCTAACTTCCCTTTTGACTGATTGCCGATCCCGTCCCGAGCGGACAGCCGGGGAGCTCGTTTTCGATCTGCCGGGTCAAAGCACGGTAAGGCATCAGAACCGATGCCAAAGTGCCGCGGGCTTCCAGTCCGCGGTTCTGAAAGAGATTCTTGTAATAGGTCCGGTAAGGGAATTTGTAAAAGCTGTCGCGGAAGAACTGGAAGCAGGAACAGGCTTTTTCCCACGCCGCGACATCCTCTTCATCGACCATGACCCAGAGTTCCGGCAGGAACCCTTTTTTGTCTTCCCAGTTTTCAGCGAAATAAAGCGGGACTTCGGCATTGCCGCTCTGTTTCATGGCGCGGATGGTATTCCAGTGGGCGGCTTCGTGGTCGCGGTGGACCGTGCCCTGCCAATGGGTGATGACCAGATCCGGTTTCGCCGCCTGAAAGAGTTCCGCCAGCTGCCCGGACGCTTCATCGCCGACCTGCAGCGCACCGCTGGAGCAGGGGAACAGCACGCATTCCGCTCCGAGGATTTCGGCGGCTTCGGCGGCTTCCCGGTCTTTCTGGATGCGGTATTCGCTTCTGGACAGTTCCGGATGCCCGCCGTCTCCATTGGTCATACTCACCATGAAAACCCGATGTCCGTGTTTCGCATATTTATGGATCAGCGCACCCGCCATGACCGCTTCGTCGCCGGAATGTCCGCCGATGACATACAAATTCATTTTGCTTCTCCCGTCAGGTTTTTCATATAGATCCTTTTGGTCCGGAAAATCTCGAATCCGTTCTTCCCGTAAAAATGCGCATTGGTTTCGGTGCAGGAGGCGAACCAGGCAAACGGGAGGCCGCGTCCGGCCATGACCTGGAGCAGTTTGGCGGTCATGACCTGACCGATCCCCTGGCCGCGCATTTTATCGGTCACGCCGAACGGTCCGACCCGTTCCAGCTGATCATAATAATTATACTGGCAATATCCCAGCACATCCTCGGCATTGCGGATGATGACGATCTGATTGAGCTCGTGCTGCCGGATTTTCTGGAGAAGATTCTGGAG
>JAZUCR010000786.1:0-13288 GCA_045639225.1 Victivallales bacterium | reverse complement strand
CTCTTTCTGCTCTGCCAGCAGCGTGTCGAGTTCATTCAGACCGGTATAACGCTGGAAACTGTTCTTGGAATCTTTCGGGAGATGATGCCCGGTATCCAGCCCGATGAAAAAGATGTCTCCGATCCGGAACGCATGATAACTGGTCTGTTCGGGACTGCTGAGATATTTCAGGAAATGAGTCGCCTGCCAGCCGTCGAATTCATGATTGCCGCGCAGCGCGGTGATAAACTGTCCGGCAGGGATCAGCTTGAGGAAACTTTCGAACACTTCCCTTTGAATGTTGTCCAGATAACTGTTGAAATCGCCGAGATGGAAAAACAGATCGGCTTTGGCGAGTTCGGGGCGTTTTTCCAACAGGGTCCGGAGCAATTTCAATTTGGCACGTTTGGGCACGTGGGTATCGCTCATCATCCAGAATGAGAACTCCCGCGTGCCGGGTCCGAAAGTCCGGAATTCGCGGACGGGATCGGGCTCCGCGAGACGGAACTCGCGGGGCAGACGGCGCAAGGCACGGTACTGATAGACGGTATCGGGTTCCAGTCCGGTCAGATCGAACCGGACGACCGGCCCTTCATCGATGAGCTGGCCGCCGCGCAGATGACGGAGTTTCCGCCAGGAGCGCGCACCTTTTTTCCTGTATTCGAGCTCCAGCGGCTGACGGCCCTGCACGACATAACTGACCGTGGCGCGATCGGGACCGGGATTGGTCAGATACGGACCATACAGAACGGCGGACGGCGGTTCGGGCGGCATGGCGGGATCGGGATCGTCGGAACCGGGAGGTGTGCCGATCATAACTTTCCAGCTGCCGGTGCCGCGGCGGGTGAAGATCACGAGCTCGTTCCTGCCCGCGCGGAGCGGCAGATCGAAGATGTAATTATCCACCGCGGGCGGCCAGACGCCGTTGCCGGAATCGGTGGTGCCGAAGATATGCTGTCCGTTGCAGTAACAGTCGAACCACCAGTCCACGCCGATGCCGATCCGGGTGCGGCAGGGTTTTGCCGCGTTGATCGTCCCGGACAGGGCGGCATAACGGATGCCCGGATCGGGACACTGAGCGAGGAAATCGATCTCTTCGCCGTTTCTCCGGAGGTTCCGGCGCGGGACCGCGGTGCCGTCCGGCAGGATCAGCTCGGCATCCTCGAAGCGGAGCGTTGCGGCGAGCTCCTTCGTGATGCCGTCGGAATAGAAGACATGGAACTGTTCCGGCAGTTCGAGCGGGATCAGCGGAACAGCCGGAACGGGGGATGACGGGTTCTTTTTCATCATTATTTTTCGAACGAAATCACGGGATTGTAGGTTTTGCCCCAGCCGTCGATGTGGAAGGTCCCGCCGCCGTTTTTACCGACGTATTTGCCGTTCAGATCGGGCCGGACGCCGGCGATGACGACGAGGTCGCCGGGTTTCAGACGGGTTTCGATCTGGAGTTTGATGTAATGGCGGATCCCGGTCCGGCCGCCGGGATAGGTCTGGACGACGTCTTCGACGGCATCGGGATTGTCGTCTTTGACCAGCTGGGTGACGGAGCCGTCCTTGTGTTTCAGATAGACATAGATCATCGCCTTCTTATCATGGAGCAGACGGCCTTCGATGTAGCAGACCACCTCCTGATCGAACGGATTTTTGAAACCGTAGGCGCAGCCGAAAGTCTTTTTGGTGTGGATCATGATCAGCGAGTTTCTCAGCAGCGCAGGGAAGGACATGGAGCCTTTCTCGTTGATCGACTGGGCCAGGATGGGGTGGTAATTCTTCCAGACTTTGGCGGCTTTGGAATCGGGCGAGATCGCGTTGAGGGGCGCGAGCTTGATGGTTTCGGGAGTCAGCCCGGAATCGACATACCAGTAATGCCAGATATCGGGATAGACCTTGCCGCCGATTTTTGCGCTGTGGGTGTTCTTGCCGGTCATGGTGCCGTCGCTCCACTCCTTTTTGAACAGCTCCATCGGGCCGTCCATTTTCAGCTCTTCAGCCGCGGCAGCAAAACAAATGGCGAAGGTCAATAATGCAGCCAGTTTTTTCATGATCGGATGATCCTTTCCATACGTTTATTTGACAGGTTCGAAGAGAATCAGGCGGCAGCGGGTCTGCGGATCCAGATCGATTTTGAAACTCCGGTCGGAGGCGTCCATGGTGAACAGTTTCTCGCCGGTCGCCAGATCGGTGGCGGCAACTTTCTGACCGGGGGCGAAATCGACCTTGACGGTCATCTGCTTGCCGGTGAGATATTCGGAAACGCTGATCAGGGTCCGGCCGTTCAATTCGCGGCCGCGGACAAACAGCTGCGGCTGGTTTTCCCAAGTGGCCTTCTTGCCGTAGAAGAAGTCGGTGACCTTGATCTTCGGCAGATCGTTGGAGACCTTGGCGGGTTTGCCGTCCATGACGATATCTTCGACTTTGGCGAGCATGTTCATGGCTTCACTGAACTGGCGGAGACTTTCGAGGTCGGCGAGTCCGAAATGCCACGGGATTACGCCGACGCATCCCCAGGTGAAAGTTTCCATGATGCAGAATTTGAACTCTTCCGGGAAATGCGGCGCGACGGACCGGTAGTGACCCTTCAACAACGCATGCGGGCAGGGCGTCAGGATGAAATTCAGCTTCTGTCCGGGGAAGGTTTTGGCGAAATTGTCCAGCTTTTCATTGGTTTCGCGGATGCCGCGGTCCATGGAGGTGTAGATATCCAGTTCCATGGCGCCGAAGACTTTGAAGAAATTGCCGTTGCGGAGGCATTGATTGCGTCCTTCCTCGGTCCATGGACGGCGCAGGCTCCACTCGGTAAAGTAGACGCCGTCATAGGGAGAACTTTTGCAGTCCGGGCCGAGGCCGGCAGCGAAGCGTTTTTTCATTTCCCCGAAGAAATCAGCCCATTGATCGCACTTGAATTCGACCCAGGCGGTATGATAGAAGGGATATTTTTTCGGATCGCGTTCGAACACTTTCGGATCGATATATTTCTTGTCCGGATATTTTTCGGTAAAATGTTTTTTGAAGAGATCGAGGGTGCGGAGGCAGAAATCGCCTTTCTCGCCCTGCGCCATGATATAGCCTTCCATATCGAAAGCAAAATAACTGATTTTGGCCTTTTTACAGAAATCGATTTCTTTCTGAATGGCTTCGTCATAGAACTTGCCGCGGTAGGTCGGGGAGATCTGGAAGCCGTCCTTGCTGGGGATGTAGAACCCGGCGATATCGCGGGCACGGGCAGAGCGGTCGTCCGCGGTCCAATGCTTGTAATTTCTGCCGTTGTGGGTGACGCCGCCGGGCCAGAAGTAGCCGCCGCGTTTGATGAAGAATCCGTCTTTGCGCAGATCATGGGCGAATTTGATGCTGCTTTCGGAGTAACCGCGATGCGGGAATGTGTTGATCCCGATCTGTCCGAGCTGACGGGCTTCGGCGATGGTGTGGATCCAGTTGTTGTAGAAGCCGCTGATGAAGCGTTTGGGACGCGGTGCGGGTTTGATGGCAATCACTTTATAGTTGAGTTCCTGCCAGGGCTGGACGCCGCCTTTCCACTGCAGTTTGTAACGGATCGTGCCGGCGGATCCGCCGGGGAGGGTGGATTTGAAGCTGGTTTTGATCCAGCCGTGACTGTTGTAGGCGTATTTCTCTTTCTGGACGAAAGTCACCAGCGTTTTGCCGTCGGCTTTCCGGATGCCTTTTTTCTTTGCGCGGAGAACGGTGATGCCTTCGGGGACTTCGAAAACGAGTTCGTTGTCGATCCTGCAGCGGAGACCGTATCCGGATTCGGAGCGGGGCAGATTGTGTTTGCTGGACCAGATGATCCGTCCGGCCATGCCGACCCCGCTGTCCAGGATCACGGTATTGTCCGCCAGATTGCCGGGCTTGATTTCCAGTCTGCCTTCCGGTCTGGCATAGGTGTATTCATAAATTTTGCTGCTGCCGTCTTTGACGGTTACGATGACTTCGCGGTTGCTGGCGGGGAGGTTGTAGGCGAAATCGGCAGTGCCGGAGGAGATTTTCCGGACGGTTTTCTTTCCGGCGGCGTCCAGGGTGATTTCCAGCGGGTCGGCGGAATCGACCGTAAGCGCGGCAACGGATTTCAGGTTCAGCTGAGGCAGGGTCTTGAAGGCAAGGCCGGGGGTCGTTTTCACCATCCGGACGGTGCCGTATTTATCGGGCATGCGCCAGTTGACCTCTTCCAGCCGTGCCCAGGTGGCATGCTTGTTGCGGCCGTGGTTGCGGATGAGGTTGAATCTGAAATCGCCTTTGGGGAGTTCGCTGCGGGGGATGGCGAATTCGAGGATCCAGGCATCGCTGAGACGTCCGGCGGCGACCTTGAGGTTGCTTTTGAACGTTTCATGGTCCCAGGTCAGCCGTTCGTTCTGGTGGTAGCGCAGAACATAGCTGCTGCCGCTGTAATCGAACATATACTGGAGCAGGGCATTGTCCCGTTCGAAGAAGAGTTCGACCGAATCATATTCCCAGATGGTCGATTTGTCTTTGGACGGCGTCAGGTTCGGCAGCTTGGCGGCATTCTGCTGTTTTGCGATCACGGCGCCATAGAGATACCGGTCGTCGTAAACCATCCTCAGTTCGGTCTGGTCCTTGACATGATCCAGCGACTTGGCGTAAACCAGTCCGGTGACCGGCAGGGTATTTTTATAGCAGGCATCATTGGCTTTGCCGTCGATGACGGGCGGTGTGTCCGTGCGTCCGATGCTGGTGAGCTGTCCTGCTCCGAGGGTTCCCGCCGCGAGTGCGGCAGCTGCAAAAAACCATTTCTTCATGATAAGATATTCCTTTCCGATACCCGCGGTCAGATCATTCGCGGAGTCGATTTATGATTCAGTGTCCGGTATGACAGATCCTGTGCGCCGGGGATCAGCCTCTTCCCTTGTAGATGTAATAGAACAAATCGTTTCCGAAGGGAGTATGATAAGGACCTTTTCCTCTCATGCGGGACCATGAAATCGCTTCCACGCGCCCGGAGATGAACAGCACATTGGTGTTGTGGCTGTGCAGGAACGAGATATAGTTGCTCGCGGTCGGGATATAGGAGTCGGGGAGCCATTTGCCGCTCATTCGGTCGATCCGGTGTCCGCTGGCGTCGGCGGAATAGGCATTCCATTCCGGATACTTGAGCTGGGAGATCGGGAGAGTGTGCTTGGAGACCGCCGCCTGGGTATTGAATCCGACGCGGTCATCCCAGCCGTAGGTGACGGCGGTATTCATGTTGTAGTTATTGGAATCGCAGACGACCAGACTGCTGTGTTTCGGGCGGCGTGATTTGCTGTCGTTCTGTGCCTGGGTGAATTCGCCCATGTGCTTTTCGCCGGTATACTCTTTCAACTGATAAAACCAGTATTCCGGCTGGACATAATAACCGTCGATCCATTTCCCCGCGCTGAAGGCCGGGGTGTGATACGGTACGCAGTGCTCTTTATTGTCGTTCGTGTATTGTGCGGCGGCCAGACCGATCTGCTTGAGATTGCTGGCGCATTTGATGGCCCTGGCTCTTTCCCTGGCCTTGTTCAGCGCCGGCAGCAACATCGCCGCCAGGATGGCGATGATGGCGATCACCACGAGAAGCTCTATGAGCGTAAAACCGTGCTCGATCTCCCATGATGAGTGTCGGGCGTTGAACGATGAGAACTTGTTCATTTGCGTTTTCCTTTCTTTTGGCATGGTTATTTATAAAAACAGTTCGATAACGGGGACGGTCACATCGGGGGCGATCGCCGGCAGCTGGAGCGTGAGGGTATCCGGGGAGACATGCGGGGTCATATTGCCGTGGGCTGCCGGCGGCGGAAGCATTTTGACTTCGCTGTGGTCGTTCAGGAACCGGGCGAACTTGACTTTTCCGGCCAGACCCGGCAGGAAAACAAACTTGATCGGATAAGCGAGCAGGTGGAGGTAAAGCTTCTTGGTCTCGGGATTCCAGGTGTAGAGACAGTTTTCCGGTTCTTTGAATTCGGCGGGAGCAATGGTGCAGTTGTAAATGGAATCGCTGTGTTCATCCATCCAGTCGGCCAGCACGTTCAGGACGCTGACCGCGCGGCGGTCGAAACGTCCGCGGGCATCGGGTCCGACGTTCAACAGCAGATTGCCGCCGCGCGCCACATGGGAAATGAGCATGGCGATCAGCTGGTGCGGGGTTTTCCAGGTGGTTTCATCCCGGTGGTAGCCCCAGGCGCCGGAGAAGGTCTGGCAGCCTTCCCAGGGAAGCAGATTCCCGGCATCGTCGCGGATCCCGTTGGCGGGGATATATTGTTCCGGCGTCATGAAATCGCCGGCACCTTCCAGACCGAGGCGGCCGTTGATGAGAATCGACGGATTGAGCTTGCGGACCAGCGCGAGCAGTTCTTCCGCCTCCCATTCTTCCGGATATTTTCCCCCGGGCCGCGCATACGTGAAATCGAACCAGATGATGTCGATCGGACCGTACTGGGTCAGCAGTTCGGTCACCTGTTTGCGCATGTATTCGCAGTAGATGTGCTGATTCCGGGTCTTGTTCTGTTCCGCCCAGTCCAGATCGCGTAGCGGATGGTTGTGGTCGACCGTGAACTGGTCGTGATGCCAGTCGAGCAGGGAATAATAGACGCCGGTCCGCAGACCCTCGGCCCGGAACGCCTCGAAAATTTCGCGGACATAATCGCGTTTTGCTTTGAAATCGGTATAAGCGGAATCGAACATGCAGAACCCGTCATGATGTTTGGCTGTGAGCACCACATATTTCATGCCGGCGGCTTTGGCCAGTTTTGCCCATTTTTTCGGTTCGAAGCAGTCCGGGTCGAAATAATCGGCATATTCTGCATATTTTTCCGCCGGGACCTTTTCGATGGTCTGCATCCATTCTCCCCTGGCGGGAATGCTGTAAATGCCCCAGTGAATAAACATGCCGAACCGGGCAGCCTGCCACCAGGAACGGTCGCCGTGCGGATATGTCGTGCTCATCGTTCGATTCCTTCCTTGCATTGTATCAGTTTGACTCCGGCAGCGGAAAGTGGAATATCCAATTTGTTTTTCCGCTCCGTTATTTATTATAATGAATTTTTGATTATTGTCAAGAGGAAAATCGGGAAAAATGCAAATAAATTGGCATGTCCACTTTGACATATCCTGTTTGCCGGGTTATATTATTTTTCATACGCGGCAGCGGGTTTTGAAAGCAAGCGGCGGGAAAGGATTTCCGATGAGTAAAATCAACGATCTGGCAGTGGAATTGAAAAATCTTCTGGGAACGGGAGCGTATCCGGCGGGTGCGCGTTTCCCCTCGGAATATGAACTGATGGAACGGTTTCAGGTATCGCGGCTGACGGCGAACAAGGCAGTGGCTCTGCTGGTTGCGGAAGGACTGCTGGACCGCGGCCGGCGCGGATCGGGAACTTTTGTGCGCCGCGAGCGGAAATTTCCCCGGGGCTGGCTGGCGGCGATAGAAGATTTCAATCATCCATATAACATGGGGATGATCGCCGGTGCGGCGGAAACCGCATTCGCCAATGACTGCATGCTTTCCGTGTTCAAACCTGATTCGCAGCTGGGAATTTCGAGGATTCTGATGCAATTGGCGTCTTCGGATTGTCTGGGGGTGCTGGAGACCGCTTACAACATCGGATTTCTGCCGGCGAATTTCCCGAAACCGGTCATCTGTCTTGATATCGGCTCGGAGCCGCAGAACGGACGGCATCTGCACAGTGTAATGTGCGATAATTTCGGCGCCGCGCATGAAATGATGTCCCGGATCATCGCGTCCGGGAAAAAGGAGATCGTGGTCCTGGGCATCGAAAGTACGCTGAACCGCAAACAGCGGATCGCCGGATTTACCGCAGCCATGCAGGAATACAAGATCGCCGATCCGGCGGCGCGCCGGTTCATCATGCACCATGGGTCCCGCTACGAGGTAAAGACCGCACTGCAGAAGATCCTGCGGCAGTTCCCCGAGGTCGATTTCATCGCCACCGACAGTGACGATATCGTTTACCGGATCATGGATGTTTTCCGGGAAAATCAATTCGGACGGCCGGAAAAAATCGGACTGAGCGGTTTCGGGAATGTGCACGGCATTGCAGATCTTCACCGGATCCCATCGGTCGACCAGCATCCATGGCATATCGGGAAAGAAGCGGTCAACGCGCTGCTGGAGATCGTCCGGAACGGGGAGCCGGAGGAACCTCTGCTGATCCAGGTGCCCGCCGAGCTGGTCAACACTGAATATCTGTGAGGCTGTTCCGGGGCTTCGCAGCCGTCATTTTTTCGCGTTTTCGGCAATGAAGCGTTCCAGTTCGTACCAGAAATCGTCTTTCAGACGGTCGAACAGATCGTTGTGATCCGCGCCGGGAACGGAAATGAATTTCTTCCTGCCGACCGCCGAAGCGAAAATCTTCCGTCCGTTCCGGTCGGGAATGATCGAATCGGCCGTGCCGTGAAAAATCAGGACGGGAACGGGCACGCGGCTGAGTATCCGAGCATTTGGGTAACGGTCGCCCGGCAGGGAAAACGGCAGCAGAACCTGGATCGCCGAAGCGAACGGCGCCGCCAGAATCAGCGGATTTTCCGGATGTTTCGAGGCCAGATAACAGCTCGGACCGCTGCCCACGGAAAAACCGAAAATGACGATCCTCCGGGGATCGATTTTTTCCGTTTCCGTCAAGTAGCGGAAAGCGGCTTCGATATCCAGACAGCCCTGCTTTTCTCCGGGCTTGCCTTCCGAACCGCCGTAGCCGGCATAATCGTATGCCATGACCCCGTATTTCCGGCGGATCATTTCGTTCAGAAACGGCTTGACATAGGCCAGGATCTCGCCGTTGCCGTGACTGTAAAGGATCACCGGTCTGCCCGGCGGCGCGGGATGGTAAAACGCATCCAGCTGAAATTCCCCGGCGCGGAGGATTCGGTTGCCGGTCCGGACTCCGGTATGGGCGTCGGGAAAAAGCAGTCGTTCCATGAAAATGTATCCGAGCAGGAGCAGCACCGCCGGGATGAGCAGGGCATAAATCAGCAGCCGCGTCCGCAGCCGGAAGCCGGGATGAAGGAGCTTTTGCAGCGAATATTTCATGGCTGACACCTCAGACCGTTGGTTCCGAAAGGACTGCGAGCAGTTCCTCGGGAGTCGGCACGCCCGTCTGATTGAGTTTCCGGATGGTCACGGCACTGCAGGCGGTGCCGAATACGGCGGCATCCTCGAGCGAGGCGCCGTCCGCCAGCGCCCAGGCCAGCCCGGCAGTGAAACTGTCGCCGGCACCGACCGTGTCGGTCGGTCCGGAATACGGAATGGCAGGGATGGTCGAGATCTTGTCCGGTTCGAACACTCCGCAGCCGCGTTCGCCGTCAGTGATCACCAGCGGACGGCCGATTTCCCGAAGAATTGCCGTCCCGGATTCGCAGACCGGTTTTCCGGGTTCTCCGAAGGCCAGCATCGAGGCGGCTTCCGCATTGATTTTGAGCAGCACGCCGGGATACGCGTCCAGAAAATCCCGGCCGTCATAAATCAGTTGGACCGGGGCGTTCGATTGCCGGAGCATCGCGGCGAATTCCCGGCGGAAATATTCCGAATGGATGCCGTTTTTGAGCTGCTGGTTGATGATCAGCACTTTCAGCCCGGCAAGGTTCTGTTCCAGCATCCGGAGCAGTCGGTCCGATTCCCGCTCGGTGAGCGGCACATTGCCGAGGTCCAGACGGGATTGTTCGATCCCTTTCAGCAGCGGCTTGCAGTAAACCGGCGTGTGATAGTCCTGTCGCTCGACTTCAAGCAGAAAATCCATTTCCGGCACGGGGGCCAGCTGCCGTTTCAGCCATTGTCCGAAAGGATCGGTCCCGACCGCGCCGAAACAGCAGGTCTGCTTCATTCCCAGTCCGCGGAGATTGGCGGCGATATTGCCGGCGCCCCCGGGTGAATAGCGGGCGGCGGTGACCGGCGTGGTGAGCAGACCTGTTTCGATCGAGCGTTCGCCGTTTTCCGGATGGATCTCCCAATAGACGTCGGTGCAGAAATCCCCCAGGATGCCGATCTGTCCTTCCGGCACAGCGGCAAGGATCCTGCCGGCGGTCGTTTTATCCATGGCTGCTCCTCTCTCCGGATCGGATGTCCGAACCCGGCAGTGCGGTCGTCAGTGAATCAGAAGCCGAGTTCCGGCTGGGAAATGCCCCAGTTTTCATCCTCGTCCGAGGCTTCGCCGCCGGACGGTTTTTCCGGTTTTTTTTCTGCTTTCTTTTCCGGTTTTTCCGCCGGGGCTTTCCGTCCGGTTTTTTTGGCCGGAGCGGGAGATGTTTCTTCATCCTTTTCAGCCGGCGCCGGTTTTTCCGCTGGTGCGGTTTCCTCCGGCGGAGTCTCGGCGGTTTCCGGGACCTCGATCAGTTCCGGTTCGCTGCTGGTTTCATCGGTTTCATCCAGATATTTCACGAAAGTGATTTTGAGCAGCTTGCGCGGGAAGAGCAGCATGCCGCCGGCATGCGGGGAACGCAGCGGCGCGTCCATCAGATTGATGGTCTGAATTTGTCTCGCCCGGATCGGCGTATCGATCTTGCATTCGTAGATCGCGTTGGCACGAGGCGTGATCAGTTCCAGACGGCAATGCTCCGGACAGATCCGGTAGTCCTTGTCCTTGATGAACTTGTCGATGATGGTCCGCTTGGCATAGACCTTGCCCGTGCGGGTGTCGGAATAGACCACGCCGAACATGGTGGTCTTGTCGTATTTGCGGAATTCGTAGAGCCGGTCGATGAAGATCTTGTCGGGGATGTCGATGATCTTGTAGCCGCCTTTGCGTTCGATGCAGAGCAGATGGTCGTATTCGTTGCAGACGATCACATCGTCGCTCTTGACATTGGTGCCGATATAGCAGCCGCCCTTGTCCCAGCCGACGCGGATATTGTTGAGCGCGATGGAGGAGACGTCGATCTTGTCGAAGCCTTCCAGTCTCACTTCGGTGCGGCGCGGGAAGTTTTCGCCGTAGCGGTCGATCAGGTCCTGCAGACGGCTGATCGCATATTTTTTGAGCTGACGAAGATTCTTCTGCGCTTCGGAGAGCAGGGCGTTGAGTTCCTCCATTTCCTTCCGGTTCTGCTCGATGTCGAACAGGGAGATGCGCCGGATCGGAATGGCAAGCAGTTTTTCGATCTCGGAATCGGGAATGACGCCTTCGGCCAGCTGGTCGAGCCGTTTCTGCGCGTCTTTATCGCCGGCGGCATAACCGCGGATCCGGACGCTTTCTTCCAGCTGCTGCACCAGCGGGAACCATTCCTTCTTGAATTTATCCAGCCCGGTGCGGACTTCGGACATGATCTTTTCCTGCGTCTTGCAGGTTTCGATCCGCTTGTAGATACGTTCCTCGATGAAGATCTGGGCAAGGGTGCGGAACAGCAGCTTGTCCAGATATTTTCCGATCTCGATATTGAGTTCGGCGCGCAGATAGCCGAGCAGTTTTTCGGTATTGCGGCGCAACACATCGGAGACGGTCATGCGGATCGGCTTGTTGTCGCAGATCACCATCATGTTCAGCGAGGTGGTGATGGAGCATTCCGTATATTTGTAGAGCGCTTGGATCGCGCGTTCGGGATCGTAGCCGCGGGCAGGATGGATCTCGATGCAGACTTCCTCCGCGGTGAGGTCGTGGATGGCGGAAATCTTGATCTTGTTCTTGTTGATGGCGCGGTCGATGGATTCCAGCAGTTTCTGGGTATCTGTGAGCGCGGGGATCTGCCGGATGATCAGATTGCGGCCTTCTACGTCGATCTTGGCGCGAATCGTGATCTTGCCGTTGCCGTCGTCATATTCGGAGGCGTCCATGATGCCGCCCTGGAAAAAGTCGGGATAGAGCTTGAACGGCTCGTCCTTGAGCACGGCGATCTGGGCCTGCAGCAGTTCGTTGAAGTTGTGCGGCATGATGTCGGTGCGGGTTCCCGGAGCCAGGCCGGACGCGCCCATCAGCAGCAATGAGGGTATCTTGATCGGCAGCCGGACCGGTTCCAGATTGCGCGAATCGTAGGAATCGACCAGTTCGGTGATGTCGTCGTTGAACAGGACCTCGCGTCCCAGCGGGGAGAGCCTCGCTTCGATATAACGGGCCGCGGCTGCACGGTCGCCGGTGACCACACTGCCGAAATTTCCCTGCTTGTCGATGAAGAGTTCCTTATTGGCCAGATAGACCAGCGCGGCTTCGATCGAGGCGTCGCCGTGCGGATGGAACTTCATGGTGCCGCCGACGATGTTCGCGACTTTGTGGTAGGAGCCGTCGTCGATGCGGTGCATTTCCCACAGGATGCGCCGCTGCACGGGCTTGAGTCCGTCGTCCACATCGGGGATCGCGCGGTCCTTGATAACATACGAGGCGTATTCGATGTAGTTGGTGTTCATCATCTGCCGGAGCTGTTCATTTTCTCCGGTCGACTGGGTTGCCACCGCGGTCTGGTCGTCCTCTTCTTCGGTTTCGGTGTTTTCCGCTTCGGTCTCCTCCGGGGCAGGGGGCGGCGTGATCTTCTGTTCTTCCGGCGGCGTGATATTGTCGTTGTCTGTTTTTTTCTTTGCCATGATTACACCAGATTGTTTTGAATGAATTCCCAGCGTTCCGGAGTGTTGTCGCCCATATAGAACCTGAGCATGTCCTGAATGCCCTTGGTCTGGTCGATCATGACCTGTTCCAGCCGGATGTTTTCATCGATGAACTGCCGGAATTCCTTGGGGGAGATCTCCCCGAGACCTTTGAACCGGGTAATCTCGGCGTTTTTGCCGATCACCGCGGCTTTCTCGTCCCGTTCGTCCTCGGAATAGCAGTAATAAGTCTGTTCGTTGGGCTTGATTTCAGGCTCCTCGCTTTTGGCGTCCTTCTTCTTTTTCGAAGCCGGTTTCCGGGTGGTTTTCGGCGTGTCTTTCTTGCCTTTCGGACGCACCCGGAACAACGGGGTTTCCAGAATGTAGAGATGTCCGGTCTGGACCAGCCGTTCGAAGTAGGAGAGGAAGAAGGTGATCAGCAGATTGCGGATATGCAGTCCGTCCACATCGGCATCGGTCGCGATCACCACTTTGTTGTAGCGCAGATTTTCGATATCTTCTTCGATATCCAGCGTCCGCATGATGCAGAACAGTTCTTCCACCGTGTAGACGGTTTCGATCTTCTTGCCGAAACAGTTGAACGGCTTGCCGCGCAAGGCGAACACCGCCTGCGTATTGGGATCGCGGCTCTGCACCATGGATCCGCCGGCCGAATCACCCTCGGTCAGGAAGATCATAGTTTCGTCGCCGTGTCCGGAACGGTCTCCGAAATGATATTTGCAGTCGCGCAGCTTACTGTTGCGCACACTCAGTTTCTTTTCGAATTCCTTGCCTTTTTTC
>JAZUCR010000785.1:0-7932 GCA_045639225.1 Victivallales bacterium | reverse complement strand
GGAAAAATTGAAAAAACGGCTGACGGCGTCAAAATTCTGACTGACGGGGGATGGGTGATAAAAATCTACCCCGGAAACTGGAAAAACCGTTCCGCCTGGGATCAGAAATACAACGGGATCGCATTCAAGGTGAAAGGATGCGGGTCCAATGATTATGCCCCGATCAACATCGTGCTGGATTGGAGTCTGTCTTTCCGCTGGTATTTTCCGCTGAGAAACACCGGTTGGCAGGAACATCGCGTTCACTTCAGTGACTTTACACCTTCCGGTTGTCATGCTCTTCAGATGTCCGCAGAACCGGGAAATATCCCGATCAGCGCTTTCCGGGTTATCTCTTTCGGAGACCGCTGGAAGACCGGACCCAATAATGCAAAGCGTCAGCCGGTGACTTTTGAGCTTGCTGACATCCGTTTGATTTCCGATGCAAAGCCGGTTTTTGAACTGAAAAAATATCTGCCGGCATCATTGAGCAGTTTCAAAAAAAGAATGAAAGCCGGGGAAAATGTAAAAATTCTTTGCCTCGGCGACTCCATCACGGCAGGAACCGGCTTGCGGCATCCCGATGGAACACGGTATGCGGATCTCACAGGTCAGCTTCTGAGAGACAAATACGGTTATAAAGGGGTCTCGTCGAAAAGTCTCGCTGTCGGCGGCGCAAACAGCTGGGATGTGGTCGCCTGGCTGAACCGCGACTTCGAAGAGATCCCCGATCTGGTCACTTTCATGTGCGGATACAACGACTTCTCCAGCGGGATGCATCCGGAAGTCTATCGTTCTTTTCTCACGCTGCTGATCGGGCGCATCACCGCTCTTTCCAAAGGGAAAACGGCGATCGTCCTGTTCACCCCGCCCCCCGGCTGCGGCCCCCGTTACAATGCTCATGACCTGTATGCGCAGACGGTCCGGGAAGTCGCTGAAAAATACGGTGTCGCCTGTTTCGATCTGAATGCAATCTTCAAAAAAGCGTTTACGGTCCAGATGATCGGCGGTGCTTTCAACGACATGGCTCATCCGAATAAGGATGGACACCGCCTCATCGCGGAAAAGCTGGCGGAATTCCTCGGCAAATGATCTGCGGCAGCGGATGACGCTGCCGAAAATTGCTCCGGGCTCCGCCGCATTTCTGGTAACCTTCCGCTGATCCCGTAAATCCGGCAGTACCGCAATCGGTCAGTCGCCACCTGTACCGTGAAGCATCGTTCCGTCACATCGCGGAACTTGTGCTGCCGCGGTTGACGGACTGTCCGTGTGTTCGCGGAAATCCGGAAAAAAATTGCGTTTTTTTTCAAACTCCGCTTTACGTACTGCATTTCAGGCTGTATCTTACCGGAAAATGAAAGGATATTTTCCGCAATGGCTGAAAAAAAACTGCTTTATAAACGGATCCTGCTGAAAATCAGCGGGGAATCCCTGAAAGGAAATCAGGAACACGGCTACTGTTCCGAAGCGGTGGCGCAAGTGGTCGCCCGGATCAAGGAAGCGCTGGATATGGGCGTGGAAATCGGTCTGGTGGTCGGCGCCGGCAATATCTGGCGCGGACTCGCCGGTTCCAAAAACGGTATGGACCGCGTCACCGCCGATCACATGGGCATGCTCGCCACCGCCATGAATGCGCTGTGCCTGAAAGATGCGTTCCGCGCTGCCGGCGTTCCCTGCTCGGTCCATTCCGCCGTGGCTATGGAACCCTTCGCCAGGAAATTCGACCGTGAACAGGCGCTGGCGGAACTTGCCGCCGGGAAACTGGTAATCTTCGCCTGCGGCACCGGTTCGCCGTATTTCACCACGGACACCACCGCCGCCCTGCGCGCACTGGAGATCCAGGCACAGGCCGTGATGAAAGCCACCAAAGTCAACGGCATTTATACCGCCGATCCGGTCAAAAATCCCGATGCGAAAAAATTCGAAACGCTCACGTTTCAGGATGCGATCGAAGGCCGTTACGGGGTGATGGATTCCGCCGCTTTCACACTGTGCGCGGACAATCATCTGCATATTATCGTGTTCAATTTTTCGGAACCCGGTGCACTGGTGAAGATCCTGACCGGCGATTATTCGGTCGGCACCATTGTCAGCTGAAATGACAGAATAAACTTTTAACCACATAAGGAGAGATAAAAATGGCGATCAATGAAATCTTTGATTCGACGGAAGAAAAAATGATGAATGCCGAAGAAGCCATGAAGAATGATCTGCTGGCGATCCGGACCGGCAAGGCCTCCACCGCCCTGGTGGAAAACATTCAGGTGGAATATTACGGCGCCATGACCCGTCTGCGCGACATCGCCGGACTGGCCACCCCGGAAGCCCGTCTGATCACGATCCAGCCCTGGGACCAGTCCGCGGTCAAGGCAGTGGAAAAAGCGATCCTGGCGTCTCCGCTGGGAATCTCCCCGGTCAGCGACGGCAAGATCATCCGTCTGCCGATCCCCCCGCTGAGCGAAGAGCGCCGCGTTGCCCTGACCAAACAGGTGAAAGCCCGTCTGGAAAGCGCCAAGGTCGAACTGCGCAATGCCCGCCGCGATGCCAACGAGGCACTCAAGAAAGCCCAGAAAGCCTCCGAGATCACCGAAGATGAACTGAAGAATCATCTGGACAAGATCCAGAAAATGACCGATTCCTATACCGCCAATCTGGATAATCTGGCCGCGGAAAAAGAAAAGGAACTGATGACGATTTGAAAACCGTCCTCAACAATTCTGCCGCTCCGGCAAACCGTTCCTCCCGCAAGGGCGGGACGGTTTTTCCGTATTTACCGCTGATTGCTCTGGGCGCTTTCGTGATCCGGTTTGCGGTCTCCTGCGAACTGATCCGGAACGATCCGGCAGTCACGGCGCCGTCTTCGATCACGGATATGAAAACCTATCTGGATCTGGCGGACGGCATCCTGCGCGGCGTTTTTCCGAAGAATTTCTATTATCAGCCGTTTTATTACGCCGTCTTTCTGCCGCTGTGCCGGATTTTCGGCGGAGTGTGGCCGCTGGCGCTGGCACAATCCCTGCTGGGCGGGGTTTCGGTCTGGCTGGCGGGACTCTGCGCCCAGTTCTGCGGCGGCAGGAAAGCTGGCATTTTCGGGGCCCTGCTGGCCGCCTTCTGCGCCATCTCCATCTATTTCACCCCCTATGCCCTGCTCGAAGTCCTGCAGGCCTTCTGGATCGTTCTGCTGATGTTTCTGGCGCTGCGGCTGAACCGGCGGTTCTCCTGGGGACTCTGGACCGCCGCGGGACTGGTGCTCGGCTGTTCGATCCTGACCCGCGGCAACTGCTGGTGTTTCCTGCCGGTCCTGCTGTATGCAGTCTTCCGGCAAACACCTTGGAAAACGTTTCTGAAACGCGCGGCCGTGCTGCTGATCCTGGTGCTGCTGCCGCAGCTGCCGTTTGCCGCTTACAACACCTGGCAGAACGGACGTCTTTCGGGACCATCTACCGCCGGCGGTGCCGTGCTTGCATTCGGCAATACGCCCGAAGGCGCGCCGGCCGGACTGGAGATCCCCTACCCTAAAACCTATGAGCTCTGGCTGAGCAGGGAAAAAGAGATCTCCATTCCCCGCCGCATGTGGGAATGGTTCAAGGCGGAACCGGCGGCCTTTCTGGAGCAGCAGTTCGAAAAGTGCATGCTGTTCTGGGATGCGGTCGATTATCCGAACAACATCACCGAGCTGAACGCGCAGAAAAGTTCAATCATGCGGACAGTCCGCTTTCTGCCGTCGGCAGTCCTGCTGTTCCTGGGGCTGGCGGGATTGTTCGGCTGGTTCTGCAGCCGCAGCCGCACCATGCGCCGCCGTCCGTATCTGCTGCTGACTGCGGCAATCCTGCTGTATGCTTTGTCGATCAGTGTGTTTTATATTCTGGCCCGGTTCCGGGTGCCGGTCATGCCGCTGCTGGCGGCGTCCGGCGGCGTATTCATTGCCGGACTGCTCCGCCGGAATCCTTTCGGTATCCGGATCCGGCTGATCGGACTCGGCGCACTGGCGATTTTCATCGTTTTCGGCTTCATGCCGCTGTATTCCATGGTCTATGAACCGATGGTGCTCTCCGTCGTCCGGCCGCTGGGGGTCCAGACGGAATTCGAGACCAGTCCATACGACTGGCCGAACCAGCCCGGCGGACCGTATCTGCTCATCACCGATCATGCCTCCGTGCTGAAAGGCGGCTGGGGCGGGACCGGAAACAATTTCACAGTGGTCAAGACCCTCGTTCCGAAGCGGCCCCCGCGCGGCAGCCGTGCGCTCCTGGTCCTTCCGGTATTCGGTCCGGAAGGCAGTGCGGCTCTCACGGTCAACGGGGAACGCCAGATCGTCAGGATCCGGAAAAATCTGATTTGCGCGGAAGTGCCGATCCATTACGAAAACGGCAAAATCCAGCTGAATATCACGCTGTCCGAGGCAGCCGGAGAATGGACCTGTGCCATGGATGCACGGCGGGATTACGGCCGGACCCTTTTCAACGGCAAACCGGCCCCCTGTGAACTGGTTGCTTTTCTGATCCTGCCGGTTACCGGTCGTTAAAAATCTTGTAATTCCGTTCCGCGTTGGTAACGATCCCTTTGGCGGTAGCCGGATCGAACGGGCCTTCCAGATAAACGACCACTACATCGTTTTCGGTCAGCATCGGCGGATTGATCGCCCGGTAAAACATGCCGTCGATCAGGATCCCGATCTTTTTCTTTTCCGCCCGGGAAACGGCCATTGCGCTCCACAGCATCCGGCCCCGGTCCGTGAGGGTGATTCTCAAATCGAAGAAATCCGTATTGCCGGGACGGGGAACCATTTCGATCTTGGTGATGTCACGCGAATGGACATACGGATTTTTGTTGACGCATACCGTGCCGCCGAAGAACGAATCCACATCCATTTCGACCATGTCGGCACGTTTATACTTGATGAGCTCATGAATGGTCAGCACATAGCGCGGAGTTTTATCGGTTTCCTCCTGGAACGCTTTTTCAGGATCCTCCAGAAATTTTTCACACGAACTGAGACCGGACACCAGCACGGACACGGTCATCAGACCGAACACAACGATCAATGATTTGATTTTCATCATAAACTTCTCCGGATAAATGTTTGCTTCCGTACAATACGTTTTATTGTCGGTGAAGTCAAGTTTTTTTATGAAGATTTCCGGCAAAAAAGCATCGAGCGGAAATTTGCGGCAGCATACCGGCAGAAGGAGAATGCGGTCTGGCGGAATATAAGCGAGGCAAATTAAATGCGGAAGACTGTTTTATGATTCTTCGATTTCCCGGGCGACTGCGATCCCTTTCCGGTAATTGGGGATGTCTACACTCAGCACGGAAGACAGCTGCCGGATCTTCCATTCCAGATGCGCTTTGTCCGCGACGTAATCCATGGACGGTTCATAGCCGAGGGCGGAATCATGTTCCACCAGCGGGATCGTATTCCGGACGTTTTCGATCTCCTCTTTGGCGATCTGTTCGATCCGGTCCAGGATTTCCGCCGATTTCCCGGCGTCGGTTTCGGCCAGCAGCCGGTTGTTTTCCAGCCACCAGCGCTTGATGTTCCTGGTCGTTGTCAGCGTATTGGCAATATAGCGGGCAACGCCGGTCATCCGGACCGCCTTGTCCCGTTTCCGTGTCTGGATCCTCGGCAGCAGTTTTTCGATCCGGTCGGCCCCGTCCTTCCACAAACGAATCACTTCGGGCAGATGCCGGATTTCTTTTTCCGTCCGGCGGGTGCCGAAATCCAGCCCGTCCGGATCGTTCACGACCGCATATTCCGGAAACGCGATCTGATAACGGCAGAATACCGTCCATGGAAAAAGAAAATTCATGCCGAATGTCTGCCGCAGGGAAACGCCTTTGAACAGGAACGGATAGGAGGGACCGACCCGGCAGGGACCATACTGGTCTTCGATCGGCGTAATGAACGAAGCCGCGGCTGTGCTCCAGTCTTTCCATACTGCGATCACTTCATCCGCCGTCTTCTCAGAAAAATCCCGCACTGCCAGCAGTTTTAAAGCCTCGTCGAGCGTCGGACCGTTGCTCCAGAACAGCATCTTGCCCAAATCGCTGACGATGGAAGGATACCAGCCGTAATGATGGGATTCCATCAAAGCGGAAAGTCCGGCCGCCTTCCGGTCCGCCAGCAGATTGGTCATGCGCTTGCCCCATTGATGGAGCGCAGGCAGATACGGAACAGCACCGATATCCCACGTTTTTCCGGCGGTATTGCTCATTGCGCAGAGCCGTTGTCCGTTCCGTTTCACCGCCACGCTTTCCTCCCGGAACAACCGGCTCGGTCCGGTCAGGGAGAGCGTATAATCCAGTGCCCGTTCCTGCGTTCCCCAGATCCGCACGTTGTCATGCAGTTCATAGTTGACTTCGACCGTGATGTCTTTTGGCAGACGGTCGATCAGTCCCGTGCGCAAGTCCGCCGGAGCATACGGCCAGTTGTAAGTCCAGAACACGATATCGGCATCCGGAGCATATTTGCGGACCTTGCTTTTGACCAGATCGACGAATTCCGGAAAATCTCCGCACGGCCACCACCCCGGACTGGCTTTGCCGACTGGACGGAAACAGCATTCTCCTTTGCCTGTGATGGTTTGCGTAGTATGCGGGTCGTGACTCGGGAACTGGCACGATTCCCCGACCAGGACCAGTCCTTTCGCCTTGGAATACCGCTTGAACAATTCTCCGTAATTCGCCTCATAAAACGCAGCCGCTTCCGGATCGGACGGATGGTAAAGGTTTTTGATGGCGGCATACAAATACACATCCAGTCCTGCCGCTTCCGCCTGGTCGATGAGCGGGGCAAAATCGAACGGCCCGTTGTGCCCGTGCAGCGGATCATCCTTCACGAAAATGAGAATGGTATCGAATCCGGCATGTGCGATCCGTTTGAGATACGGTTCGGTAAATACATCCATCCCGTAAGCGGAATGGGCCATGCGAGGTGAAAACAGCGGTTCCTTGATCAGTCCAACCGTATGCGGCACGAACGGCGATTCCCGGAGTGTCATCACATCTTCCAGATAATAACACCCCATCGCAATGCCGCGTTCGTCCGCCCCTTCGATCACGATTTTGCGTTCATCGCACTGCAGACGGAAACTGCGTTTCACCGTCAGCGAGGAGTCGAGTTTCAGTTCAACAGTCCGGTCCGTTTCCGAACCGCCCCGGACGATCCGGACCCCGACATCCATACTGGTGAACAGGTAATCTGTGAGATCGCGGGCCGCTGCCCGCACGAAAGCGGAAGCATTTTCCGGGATCCGGACCACCCATTCCGAAGTAATTTCCGTTTCATCCGCACGCGGTTTCAAGCTGAAATCGCGCAAATCCTCCTGATGCACTTCATCCAGAAATTTCCGGAAGTCATAATTCTTTTCACTCATAAAAACGATTCTTTTCCGGGACGTTATTTTTTTCGTTCCTTTTCTTCCAATTTGGCGAACGCAGCTTTGTCGGCAAGCGACACATCCCCTTCCACCATGCCGTTGTCCAGATCGTTGACTTCTGTCCACGCCGCCAGATCATGGAACATCCTTTTCATGTCGATGATCCCGCCGATCATGAACCACACCATGGATATCATCGCCACGACGCAGCCGACCGCTACCGAAATGATGAACAGCCGCCAGCCCCACCATTCGATCGGCCAGCGGTAAAATGAGTTCCAAATGATCGTTCCCAGATAAAAGAGCCCGAACGAAACGCCGAAACTCCAGATGAATGTGCCCCAGGCAATGCACTTGTCCCCGAAGGTGTAGTCGGGCGTGATGCCGACAATCTTTTTGAACACATTGCGGAACGTCAGTTTTTCAAAATGCTTCTCCTCGCCCGGATCGGCATATTCCCCACGGTGCAGCATCCGTTCCAGATTGAACGGCTTGCGGCAGGTCAGGAAGGACACCACGCAATACATCGTTATGCTCAAAATCATGGCAATGAACATGATCTCGGTCGAGTTGA
>JAZUCR010000784.1:0-3161 GCA_045639225.1 Victivallales bacterium | reverse complement strand
GAAATCCCGAATCCGAGAAACGTATTCTGATATTTCCGGGTAAAGTTGCTGAATGCCTTCCAGTCGATGTTTTCCTTTCCGAGTCCCAGCAGGTCGTTTTCGTTCATCCGGGCAATATCCCTGACGGTGAACGGCATCTGCAGGAGCTTTTCCGAAATTTCAGGCGAAAAATCCCGGATCGTGATCCGGTAAGGAACAGTGGTGAATTCGATCCGGAGCCGATTCGCGGGGACGGGTTTTTTCAGTTTCGCCGTATAGACGCCGTTCCGGTTGACCGAGGAAGCCAGTTCCACTTTTTCCCCGGAGGAATCATTGACCGCAAAAGAATACAGCCCGCCGCAGCCGCGGTTGCCGTGACTGACCCGGATGGAGGAAACTGCGAGGGTATCCGGCCCGTCGATCAGGAGCGAACCCCGAACCGGTTTGTAACGGACTTTATTGTCCCGGTGATCCGCACTGAGCACGGCAGGTGTTTTGGGGTCGCGGTCATTCAGATTTTCCGGATGGAAGAACAAAACACCTGCTTCCGGAGAGGCAAACCGGAAAGAGACCTTCGGAGCCTGATTTCTGCCTTTGGCGTCGAGGAGTTCCACTTCCCGGATGATCCCGGTCCGCAGCGACTTGCCGTTGAGTTTCAGGATATTTGCCCGCATGCCCCATAAAGCGGAGTCCTGGACGAATTTCTCCCCGGAAACCCCGTCCAGGGTGTGCCAATTGGGAACCAGCCCCATCCAGAAATCCCTTCCGGACAGGACCAGCGGTTTCCACTGAGCGGAAACCGCGCTTTCGGGATTTGCCACCAGAGCATCGGAATCAGACCGGGCAGCCGCGGCAGCCGGCAATGCGGACAGTATCAATGCCGCAGACAGGCCGTAAATCATTGATTTCACTTTACACATATCCTGCAACTCCTCTTGGTTGAATACCGGGATCATTTATCAGTCGCTTGATGAACTTCCTTCCGTTCAATTTTCGTCCGTTTTGCCTTTTTCCGCTTCGGCATTCAGATTCCACATGATCCAGCAGAAGAAAGTATCACCCAGCTGGGCCCCGCCTTCCCTGGCCGGATGCAAGGCATTGTTCTGCCGGAGGATTTTCCTCGGATTGTGCACATTGATCGGCTGCATGACCGCCGGAAAATTGTTCAGCGCATCCATATTCAGCACCCCCGGAATAATGGAGATCCGCGGATCCTTCTGCGCGAGCTGTTTCACTTTTTCCATATAAAAACGGTTCAGCTTCCAGGCATTTTTCTGATATTGGTAGAGATTGTAATTGCAGTGATATCCCTTGCCCCAGGCATCCTGATCCGCGGCCGGCGGCATCAAACCGATTCCTATGAAGGCGTCCGGCGCGGCTTTCCGGATCTCCCCGATCAGCTTGTCCATAGATGCTCCGATTCCCCGGATCTTTCCGTCGATCGTGGCATCGGTATCGGCTATGACATCATTGCCTCCGAGCTGAATGGTGACGAAATCCGGGGCTTTCCCGCCGTTGAACCGGTCGAAAAAGGATTTCATGTCCAGCACCCATTTCCCATCGGATTGTTCCCGCAGGAATTTATTGGTCCGGTAGGGCAGTCTTTGGGGTTTCACGGGTTTGACTTCCCGAACGAAAGAGTTCCAGGCCCAGCCGCCGTAACCCTCATGGGCGATTCCCCCGGCAACGGGAGTTTTTCCGCCTCCGGCATGGCTGCCGATCATTTTCAGAGAGGGAAAAACGCTGTGCAGACGGTTGACGTAATGGTTCTGGTCGGTCAGGCTGTCTCCGATGATCAGGATGGAAAGATCGTTCCGCTCTTTCCGGTCCGGCACCACATGCAGTTTCATGCTCCCCTGGGCGACTTTCCCGTTGTCGTCATAAACGGTCAGCTTCCAGTCATAGGTCCCGATATCGGAGTCTGCGGGGGTAAAGGTCCAGCGGTCCTTCATGTTGTCGCCTTTTTCGCATTCGACCTGGTAGAAATACCCGTCCGAACGGATGGCGCGGAAAACATTCCGGAAATAGACGTTCATATTGATGCCCGGGACCGCATAGCAATGTTCCGGCAGAAGCAGCCTGGATTCCGACGCGGATGCCACACCGGTCAGTATCAGCAGCGCCGACTGGCAAATCGATTTGAAAGACAGATTCATTTTTAACTCCTGTTTTTGATTATTTCCATTCCGATGTCATCAGACGAAAGGCAATGTCGCTCATGGCAAGCATATATTCCGGCCGGGTCGATTCGGACCGGGTATGGTTGTCCGACCTTCCCATGGCCAGCAGGCACACTTTGATCCCCAGGTGAGCCAGATGATTGGCATCGCATCCGGCGGAAAAATCTTTGATCTCCGATGGTATTCCGGCCGCAGTGAAAACCGCTTGCGTCTGCCGCAGAAAGTTTTCATCCGTCTGTTCATAAGCAGGATAACCCTTCCCATAGCAGATCGAACCGGTCGCTTTCCAGACCTGTTCCAGTTCGGAACGCAGTTCCTCGATCCGGCTGGAACTCCGGGAACGGATCTCCCCGGTCAGGACAACTTTCTCCGGAACGATATTGTCCGCCTGTCCGCCGGAAATCGTTCCGTAATTGACCGTGGCATTTCCCCGTCTGCCCGGCGGAAATCCGCGCAGTCCTTCCGCGGCCAGCATCATGGCATTGATCCCTTTTTCCGGAGCCAGCCCGGCATGGGCGGCTTTGCCCGTGACGGTAATGGTGAATCCGGTCTTGCCGACGCCGTTCCGGTAAACCGTTCCCGGCGCCCCGGGTCCATCGAATACCCAGCCGTATTGCGCTTTCAGCCAGCCGGGAACCAGACGGGCGCTGCCGGAAAGCGATTTTTCCTCCCCGGCCGTGAACAGAATTTCCAGCGGACCGTGCGGCGCTTTTTCCTCCTGCAGCCGCCTGAGGGCAAAGATCAAAGCTGTGATGCCGTCCTTGTCATCCGCACCCAGCACCGTGGATCCGTCCGAACGGATCCGTCCGTCGCTGTCCAGCCGGGGAGCGATGCCGCGGCCGGGTTCCACCGTATCCATGTGCGAACTGAAAAGACAAACCGGACCGGGCCGCGTGCCCGGCAGCGTGAATCTCAGATTGCCGGCCTCATCGGTTTCTCCTTTTCCGGTCAATGGTTCCAGCAGCCGGCACAAGTGAGCCCGGAAGGCTGCTTCCGAACCGC
>JAZUCR010000783.1:0-9374 GCA_045639225.1 Victivallales bacterium | reverse complement strand
AGGAGGTATATTCTTGATCAACTGGAAAACTTTGAAGTAAATGTGGAAACGGTCATTGAACGCGAGGTGCAGTCAATGACCCATTGACAAATACCAGCTGCGGACAGATGTCCTTATTTTGGTATAAGCAGCGATTTCCATACGCTGAGATCTTTCATCCAGTTTAGATTCCATTGCCGGCTTGCCGTTGTCATAAAAATCGGAACGTTGGATCTGCCTGCCCAGGTTCCAAATTTCTTTTTCCGCAATTTTCCCGTCTTTGAAGAAACTCCATTCACCGTGTTTTTTATCATCGGCATAAGATCCGGAAAAATCCATTTTCCCGTCCTTGAAGCCGCTCCATTTACCGGACATTTTGCCGTTGACATAAAACCCGGTTATCGAAACATTTCCTTTTTTGTCATAAAGAGTGACGCCGCCGTGCTGCTTTCCATTGGCATAGTGGATATCCGCTTTTTTATTCCCGCTCGGATACAGGCGGACGGCGATGCCTGAAAAGGCTTCCCCTGCCCCGTTTTCATACTGCAATCCATTTTTTTCAACCAGCAGTTCTTCCGGAACGATACGTTCATATTTACTGCAGCCGCACAAAACCGATATTCCGAACACCAGACCAACGATCAATCGTCTCATCTACGCATTTCCTCCTATTTCAACTTTTCGAGCGGGCCGAATATTTCTTCGATGTTTTCCCGCCACTGTCCTTCCACCAGATAATCGTAAACGTCAACCGGTTTGAAGTAAAGGATCATAGAGATGGATTCCACGGCTTTATCATCCAGGACCGGCAGCCCCAGCAATTCGGGGGACGCGCTATTGTAATCGGCGGCAAATTTTTTCAGATTCTGCTTTCGATGCTCATGATTGGCATTCGACCCCAGACGATTATTCCGGGCGCGGAGCAATACCGCTTTCATTTTCGGGTATGCGGCGTTGTATCTCCGGGCTTTTTCCGCCTGGAAATTCTTCAGGTTATTGCAATCACGACGATACACATAATAATCGTATGCTCCCGGCAGACAGAAAAGAATGCCGGCAATAGCGGCGAGAACGATATAAATAATCAGTATGCGGCGGTTTCTCAACCGTTTGTTCTGCTGCCGGGCATGCAGCTCCGCCATTTCCTGCGGGGTCATGACTTTTTCGCAGACGAATTCTTTTTTGCACACAGGACATTCGAGGATCATGTCGAGATACTCATCGGGTATCTCCGGGAATTCCTGTTTGCAGTGGGGACAAATGGTTTTCATGTCAAATCACTCCTGCTTTCATCAGTTTTCCGATCAGGGAAAGAATGAGTCCGGCAATCAGAAGCCAGACAAACCAGGGTATCGGCTGCGGGGAAACCGGCCCCCCGCACTCGGGACACCATTTTGCCTCTTTGGGAAGCTTCTTTTTGCACTTGCGGCAGATTCCCGCCCCGGCCGGGGGATCCTCTTTCAAATGCTTTTGATCATTCATTTTGTTTATACTCCTTGTTCTCGTGTCTTCAGAAAGCAAAAGAAATCTTCATGGATATCTTCCCGTTTTTTGGCGAATTACCTGTTTTGTATCATTGAGATATACTTCAGCCGATTTGCCGGAAGATGTTTTCCAAACCGGAATTGCGTTGCCGACACGCAAATTTCCTTTGCCGTCGGCTTCGACGACAAAGGTCAGATAAACGATTCTTCTGAACCCGAACAGAAATGACCCGTCGCCGTGTATGCTTTTTCCATACCAATTGTCTTTCACATCGTTGGCATCGTTTATTTTATGGGCAACAGAATAGTGATAACTTTTAACTCCCTGCCATTCCGAAACAGTACATGAAGCTATCGAAAATTCAGACATTTCCGGCATAGCATAATCTTTGCTCGGAAATGAATGGAAACGATTGACTGCATCGTTGTAGGTTCTGGTTTCATCGGATAGATATTTCAAGGCAAAAGACAAAGCAAACTCATCTATTTTTCCCTGATCTGTTTGGTTGCATCCGGTCAGCAGAAACATCATAATGATCAATACTGACACCGCGTAATTAACCGTGCTGTAAATCCGCATCTTTTTCTCCATTCTCCGGTTTTTCTTAAAACTTCGGCGTTTTTCATTCTGCAGAATCATTTATGCTGAAATTCGGCGAAAAAAAAGGCCGTTTCTCCAATGCGCCCATAGACGGTATCGCCAAACACCGGACCGGGAACGCAAGCAGAAACGGCCATATGCAGATATGGACATCACTCCTGCGGCTCTCATCCCGGCGGTGAAAAGATTTTGGCGATTTTTCTATGGGACTGCCGCAAAAGACCTGAAGTCTTTCCTTTTCGTTTTTTTAAAAATTACAGATTTGCTGTTGTGTGATAAATTTCCTCCATACAATTGCAGTATGCTTCTTTTATAACATAGCATGGGATATGTCATTTTTCAACCCTTGTGCTCAGAAATCTGGCAGCATTGAACTCTTTTCTGCCGAGAGCGAACTCCTTCGCGGTCAAACCTGATTGGTCTTTCGCGGATACATCGGCGCCCTGTTCGCAGAGGATCTTCAAAGCCCGGAGATTGCCGTCATACGCTCCGCTGAACAGGGGAGTTCTTCCATCGTGGTCTGCGGCGTTGGCATCGGCATGTTTTTCCTGAAGCAGATATCTCAGCGTTTTACAGCTGCCCTGATAGGCGGCGACATGCACGGCGGTCCGGCCGGCATGATCTCGAGCTTCCAGCGGGACATTATATACGTCCACCAGCAGCCGGGCAATATCCGGAAGATCGCCCCACGCCGTCTTATGAAGCAGTGTCGAACCCTCGTTATCGACCACCGAGGCGGGATCACGCGTTTTTCCCAGCAGACATTCCGCGACCGAAAGATTGCCGCAGCGGATCGCCGCCGACAGCGGAATTTCCCCTGAGTCGTCTTTCCGCATCGGATTCAATCCCTGTTCCAGCAGGGCACGGAGCAATACCAGATTGCCGCTTTCCGCGGCGGAGAACAGAGCATCCCGGCCATGCCCATCGATTCCGTGCATATCCACTCCGGCGTCCAGCATCATATTGAAATACTGTTTCTTCAATTTGGGAAGTGAGCAGATCTCCAGAAAAACAGCCGTGGTCAGCGTCCCGTTTTTCAAATGACCGGTGATGAATCGATCCAGATCGTGTTCCTTTTCCATGGTCCGTGACTCCAGGTATGGTTTCATCATTCGTTCTTCTCCTTGGATTTCATATCCATCAAAACATTCATAAGATCGTTGTAAAAGTAAGATTCATCGACTCTCAGATTCTCATAGAATTCGTGCGGCTTTTCCCATTGTCCGGCCATTTCCAAGGCCATCTCATACCCTTTTTCATCAAAACTCACGCTTTCAGGCAGCATTTCACCATTCCGGCATTGCCGGAACGTGAACTGATTATTTTCTTTTTTATCAAAGAAGAGCTGTATTTCCGGCTGCTGGATTTTTCTCATCGTTTTCATCAGCGCAATGGCAAAATCATCCAGACCCGCATCGAAAATACGGATTTTTTCGACCAGTTCCCAATATCCGAATACCTCGCGGCGGCGGTAATGTGTCTGTCCCATGATTTCAATAAAATCCCGCACTTCTTTCTCCACCGGCTGCCCGAAATCCTCTTCCCGCCAGAAAACCTGGATCCAGACCCCCTGCTCCGGGTCGTGGTATAATACCGGGTAACACACGAGATCCGAAGCTCCGCAATGCGGACAGTGATATCGAAAGATGCTCAAGTCCAGAACTTTTTCCTTGTCTTGCGGATCAATTCCCACATTGATGCTGTCGTGCAGGATAAAGGGGACCTGTTGGCGACATTTCGGACATTCGAGTTGTTCTTCTTTGAATAAAGACATGTTTTCATCCTCCTTTTCGGTTGATTGATGAATGATGAGACAGGGTATTATATATACGTGGAATCGGTCAGTTTTTTTACGGCTCGCCGCCGGGAGAGCGGAACATATATCCAAGCCCGTACATTGCGAAACCGATCAGAAGCAGAAATCCCATGTCGAACCTCCTTGTCCGTGTTTTCCATCTTATACGTTCCCGGATCGAAAATCTTATGCGGAATTCTTCAGACTCCCTTCGACAGGATCTTGAGTACGATTTTTTCCATCAATATGATATCGACATGCAGGAAGGTCTTCAAATACAGATAGTCGGCTCCGAAACAATCCAGCTGCCTCCGGTAGTCCCTGGTGTCGGCAACGATATATTCCTGATGCGGCAGCGCAACGGATCGATTGCGGAAAACCCAGTTGTTTCCCTCGACTGCTGCGAATTCCAGATTGAAAAACTGATACTGTATCTGCAGCTCATATTTCATGAACTCCACTTGAAAATCGTTGAGACCGAGCGAAAAAATCAGGATTTTCTCCCTCATTTCGTGCCAGCCGATGACATCCCGGAAAGCGATCCGTGAGGCGGAAGGCACGGCGGGGGGCGGCATGGGGAACGGGATTTTTTCCGGTACCGGCGGCGGCGTGACATAAGTCCTCATTATCACCTTGTCATCCTGGTCGGCATAGGTGGTCGTGTAAAAGAAATCCGTCTTCGCCCCGCAATCGGGACAGATACTGCTAAAAAATTCCCCTGTCAGTATTTGCCGTTTGATCCACGGCTTTTTCTGAACATCCAGTTCGCGCCAGACAAGGATAGGGTTTTCCTTGCCGCAGTTGTCACATTTTGTCTTTTCGACAATTCCACCATTCATGGCTTTTTCCTTTCGTTCTGCATCCATCTTATGCGGACGATTCCGAAAAATCTTATGCGAATTTTATCTTCCCGCATAAGATTTCACGTTTTCTCCGGCATAAGGACAGTGAAGACGGCCGGACCCCTTCCCATAGAAAAATCGCCAGGGCGGACAGAACGCATCGCGTTTCCGCCGCAGAACCGGGAAACGGGGTTCAGCCGTCTTCCTTGTTTTTTTTCCGTCCGGTGGTATATTATCCCCCATTCATCATCAGGAGGTGTTATGGCATTTACCACACGGGGAAGTCTGCTGTCCGCCGTCCGCCGCGGCGACGAGGTCGGCTGGCAGGAATTTTACGAAATGTACAAGCCGCTGATCCTGCTCCGCGGCAGTGATCTGCGCCTCACCCAGACGGAAAAGGAAGATCTGGTCCAGCTGGTGATGCTTTCCTTTTTCAATACCGCCCAGACCTTCCGGTATGACCGGAGCAAAGGCCGTTTCCGGGATTATCTCAAACGGGTGATCCACAACAAAGCCTGTGACCTGATGCGCAGGCGTCAGGATGACACCGTTTCCGCCGAGGTCATGGAACCCGTGCTGGCCGAGATCCCTGCCGAAGCCGAGGACCGCTGGGAAATGGAATATCGGGAAACCGTCCTGAAGCAGGCTTTCGATGAATTGAAGCTGCGCTGCGACCCGACGACGCTGCAATCTTATGACTTGTTTGTCAGGAAAAATCTTCCGGCACGGGAAGTCGCCTCCATGCTCGGTATCAAACCCAATGCGGTATATCAGCACAAATCCCGCGTGGAAGAAATGCTCCGCCAGATCGTGAAGGAGCTGGATGAATACATTTCCTTCCGGCATCAAGGCATATCGTCCCATCACCCTGTGCGGCAGCGGTGCCTATGGGGCCGTCTATCTCGTCGCCGATTCCGTCGGAACCCGATACGCACTCAAAATCGTTGAAAAAACCGCCGTCAACGACAGCTGGGAACGGGAATTCCGCGGTCTCAAACACTACAAAACCCAGGTGCCCGAACATCCGAATCTGATCAGAATTTTCCACATCGAGGACTGCGGTGATTTCTTTTATTACACGATGGAAGCGGCCGACAATCTGGCCGAAGGAAACGATTACTGTCCGGCTACGCTGGCTGAACTGATCCGCAAGCGCGGACCTCTCCCGGCAGCAACCCTGCGGGAAACCTTCGATTCCCTGCTGGACGGCCTGGAACAACTGCATCATGCCGGGGTCATCCACCGGGATATCAAACCGGACAACATCATCTTTATCAACGGCGTTCCGAAATTCGGCGATATCGGCTTGATCGACACGACCACCCACACGTTGAGTCTGGCCGGAACCCAGGCTTTTGTGCCGCCCGAATATCTGCTCGGCCATGAGAAAGAACCGACCGCCGAAGTCGACCTTTACGCGCTGGGCAAAACCCTCTACTGCACCTTCACCGGAAACGAGGTGGATCAATTCCCGTTCGTTGATCCTGAACTGCTGAAAAATACGGACGGACGGATTTTCAATCGTCTGGTCCGCGCTGCTTGTACTACCGAGCGGTCATTGCGGTTGAAGAGCATCCCCGCTTTCCGCAGGGCTCTGGCCGGAAAAATCGGCTGGGGATACGAATTCGGTCGTTTTCTCGGTACCGTCATTGGCCTGCCGGTTTATCTGCTCGTCCGGCTGGTCCTGTTACTCTTTTCCTGCAAATGGATCCTCTTTCTGCTGATCCTGCTGTTTCTCACCTGGTGCGGAATGGTCATAAAGACTTACTGGCAACTGGAGCAGGAGCTGTATCCCTGGGAAAACGAGTTTCACGCCTCCGCATTCAAACGGGCGCTGAAGGAGTGGCACATTCAGCTCGGCAAGTATGATCTGTATGATTTTCAGCCGAAGACCGACTTTTCCATCAAACACTACGGGGAACGGCACCTGGTCACGAAAGACGTGTACATGCGGGCGAAACATCCCGGCATCCCGCAGCAAAGCATCGGAATGACGGTCATGATCGGTTTCCCGGAGGACAGCGACAGCGTCCAGCAGAAACTGGGGGTCAGGCTGCATCAGCCGAACATCACCCAGAATACGCCGCTGAAACGGGAATATCTCCACGAAAAGGTGTTCGACAAAATCAATGGAAATGATCTGCAGGTCCCTTACGGAACGGAATGGCAGAACCGGCACATGCTGCTTCCGGCTGCTTCCGAAGGTTCCCTGAAATACCGTCCGGAACTGCCGTTCATTTCCGAAGTCGATCTCTCATTCAACCCATGGCAAATCAGCGGAGAACTGACTTTTGTCCTGACCGCAGCGGAATATGTGCCGCGGCCGAAACAGCAGATCCCGGATGTCCAGTGGAAACGGCAGATGCGCTTCCCGCTCAAAATCAAAGGAGAGGAAATCATTTTCAGCGATGCTTTGTACAGAAACCAGGACAAGACCGAGGATGAACTCCAGGTGCTCTGCAAACCGAAGCTGGAAAAAATCCCTCTCGAAGACCGCTTCTGCAGCTTGCGCATCATCACGGCGGACACTTACTGCCGCGTATATCTCGACGGCCGCCTGGTCTGGGCCGGCTGCCTGCCTTTTTACGGAGGCCATTTCGAAATGCGTTACAAAACGGACAAAGTGCTGAAAATCAGCCGGTTTTCCGTTTACGATGCGGGGATCGTCCAGCCCGGTGAAAAACGCCGGTCACGGTTGAAACTCCCGGAAAAAACAACCGTCAAATCAAAATAAACGGCTTTCAGGACTGACAGCGGATCTCATGGGTTCAAGACGGGCATAAGCCGTCTGTTTCATATCTCCGGATAATATTGGAGCATAAAGTCCGCCAGCGGAGTCGGGTCGTCCAGTCCATGCGGATGATGTCCGAAATAATCGCGCCGGATGACCTGAACATTGCCGCCCGCTTCATTGATCCGTTTTTCCAGAATGTCGATGTTGCTTGCCGGCAGGACGGTCTGATCCTGTCCGCTGCGGATCGCCAGGATCGGGATGCCGGCTTTGGCAATGGGCAGATAATTGTTCAACGGATTCAGCGGATGGTCCTGCAGTCCCTGCAGATCGCGGACATGATAGGCGGCAAAATGTTTTTCCGCTTCGCCCCGCATATTTTTCAGTATTTCCGGGGAAGCGTTCCGCTCATTGCGTTCCGCGGCAAAAGCCAGATTGCAGACCGGAGCATCCAGCCAGATGACCCCGACGGTTTCCGGATGTTCCGCCGCCCAGCGGAGGGAGAAAAGTCCCCCGTAACTCATTCCGGTCAGCGCCGCCTTTTTATGGAAGTGCAGCTTCTGCAGCATCGCATAGAATTTTTCCAGTGCCCTCACGCCTTCTTCATTCATATAGGTCGAAAACACATCGAAATACACATGATGGAAACCCCGTTCCAGCAGTTTCAGCGCCGGAGTCCGCGGGACGAATGCTTCCGCCCACTGCAGACACCAGCTCCAGGGGAGTCCGGCCGCCGGATGAGGCGGTTCGACAATGAAGCCTTTCCGTCCGTCCAGTTCGAAATTATGGCGGCGGTAACCATACCAGTTTACGACTTCGCCTTCCGGGTAATCGATCCGGTTCCGGGTGGAAAAACTGTATCTCTCCGTTCCGGCCTTCAAAAGCGCTGCGTAATCCAAACCTTTATCCGACATCATGCATACTCCTTGTCATTGGTTCCCGGGTAATATATCACGCTTCGCAGACAGGTCAAATATTCCGCTGCGGAAAATATCCGCAAAAGACGGTTTTCCGATCCGGTTTCGGATAAACTGCCGGGGCTCCGCTGCCATTAACAACGAAGCCCCGGTAAAGTCGATCGAAATGGAACTTATTTCTTATCCCGGAAATCAGGGAAACGATCGCCGGTGAACATCTGCGGGATCACTTTGGACAACCCCGCGGCGACCCGGAAGGCCGCCAGATCATCGTAGGTATTGCCCACGATCTGCACGCCGATCGGCACCCGCTTGGAACTGAGCACCACCGGCATATCCACCACCGGATAGCGGTTGAGCAAATTCCAGACCGGAGTCAGAAGGATCTCGTTGCTGTGTATGGTTTTGCCGTTGATCACCGCGCCGTCGTCCTTGGACGCCTGGAATGCCGCGGAAACGAACGGAGTCGCCAGCGTCGGCATGATCATGGCGATACAGCCGTCGCCGAACACATATTTCTGAATATCCTCATGAGTTTCCCCACCCAGCATGGTCGCATTGAGCAGGGACTTGGGATTGTAGTCTTTGATATTCTTGAAAAACGGTTTGACATTGCGGCAGAGCAAGTCCTGCTTATCGGCGGCAAGACTGATGAGTTCATACATTTCGGTGGACAGCAGACCTTTTATGAAAGTTGCCAGCTTGCCGCCCTGGATGGTCCAGTCGGATTTGATGACTTTCACTTCCGCTCCGGCTTTTTTAAGCGCTGCTGCCACTTGATCCAAAGCCTCGTTGACTTCTTTGTCGCAGCCGCCGGGCAGCCATTTCGGGAAGTAGCACACGGCGACTTTGACGCCTTTCAGGGATTTGTATTCCGTCGGATAGTCCAGCTTGGGACGGAGCGACGCATGGTTCTTCGGATGGGGACCTGCAACGATGTCCTGCATCAGGACCAGATCGTCGAACGTACGGGCCAGAGGCCCCAGCGTTTCATACGCGATCTCCGAAGTGGGGACCCGTCCGAA
>JAZUCR010000782.1:0-6482 GCA_045639225.1 Victivallales bacterium | reverse complement strand
GATAAAAGCGAAAGCAAATGAAAGACATCGGGCAAGAAGTTGATGATGCAATACTCATAAAAGAGTATCTGTCCGGCGATGACCGGGCGTTCACACTGCTGTATGAACGCTACAAGGCATTGCTCTACAGTTATCTGAACCGATTGCTGGATAATAACCGCCCGAGTGCGGATGATCTTTTTCAACAGACGTGGATCAAGGTGGTGGACCAGCTGCCGCATTATGAGCACCGGCAGCAGTTCAGCGCCTGGCTGCTGCGGATCGCGCACAATCTGACGATCGACTATTTCCGCAAGTGCGGACGGCTGAGTCAGTATGAAGCGGGCAGCCTGGACGATTCGGAAACGGCAATCGATCCGCCGGACAAGGACAACGAACCGTGGCGGGGGATGCATCGGGAGGAACTGGAGAAAGCCGTTTCCGATGCGGTGGGAAAGCTTTCCCCGGAACTGCGGGAAGTGTTCCTGCTGCGGCGGGAGAACATCTCCTTCCGGGAGATTGCCGTGATCCAGAAGTGTTCGATCAACACGGCGCTGGCGCGAATGCAGTATGCTTTGAAAAATCTCCGCAAGAGTCTTGCGGATTGGAAATCCTGAAATTCAGGAGGCGAAAATGAAAACGGAAAAATGTAAAGAGATGATGGACCGGTTTCTGACCGGGGAGGATTCCGGAGAGGTCGCAGAACATCTTCGGGAATGTCCCGCATGCCGGGAACTGGCGGAACTGGATCGGCAGCTGACCGGAATGCCGGAACATCTGGAAGTTCCGGAAGAACTTGACCGTGCCGTTCTGGCTTACGCCGCGGCGAAAAAGCGCCCGGTCGCCAAAGTCTGGGACTTCGCATTCATCCTCCGCCATGCCGCCATTCCGGCCGCGGCCGCGGTAATGGTCTGTTTCGGGCTGGTCTTTGCTTTCCGGCAGCAGGCGACTCCGCCGCGTCCGGTGCTGGTCCAGGCGCAGAGCGTCCAGTATGATCTCGATATGGTCGATTCCGAAGTACTGCTGCTTTCTTCCCGGATCCAGAATACGTCCGCGCAGCTCAGCAGCACGGCGGTCTATAACGTGATAAACGAATAACAACGTGGAGTTTTGTATGAAGATGTCAGCCGTTCGAAACATGATGATTGGCGCGGTTCTGCTGGTCCCGGTAATACTGGCGGCTGACCCTCAGCCTCCGCCGCCGAACCAGCATCGTCACCATCAGGGGCCGGCCCGGAATTTCCGCCGCCGTCCGCCCAAAGCGTTTTTTGCCAAGCTGACCGATGCCGAACGGGCGCAGATCGACCAGCTCGCGCGCGAAGGCAAGAAGGATGAACTCCGGAAAGTCATGAAGGAACTGTTCTTCAAATACCGTCCGGAAGAGATGAAACAGCTCGATGCGCTCAGCGAAAAATATCTGAAAACCGCCGATGAGAAAGAACGTGCCGCCATCCGCGTCGAGATGGCCAAAATTGCGCGTCAGCTCTTCCGGAAACGGCAGGATTTCACCCGAGGGAATATAGCGGAAGCGGAAAAACAGCTGAAGCGCGCCCAGGAAGATCTCGAACGGCTGAAAAAACATTATCAGCGCAATGAGGAAAATATGGAGAAGATCATTGCGGATCGGGTCGATCAGATGTGTCTTCCCCCGGAACAGCGGAAGAAATTTGACTGGAAAGGACGGCACGGCGGACAGCCGCCGGCACTCCGCAAGTCTGAAAAATAAAAATCCGGAGAACAGGGGCTTTTTTCTCTCCTGACGATCGATTAGCCTTTGTTCTCCGGACCTTTTTTAAATCAATTATCGTTCACTCCTCGGGTTTTTCCCGGACTCGCAGATCGTAATGGGCGCCTTTTTTCCCCATGATGATGATTTTCAGGTCGCGTTCGTCATTGCCGCGGATCCGCATCCGTTCCCTGAGTTCCGTTTCCAGTTTTGCCGCGAGCGCGGGATCCTTCATGGCCCGTGCCGCCACGATCATGTTGTAAACCGGACGCAGGGTCAGCGGAAAGAGTTCCGCTTCGATCCGATAATTTTCCAACGCTTCTCCGAAACGGCCCAGATGCATCAGCGCATTGCCGCGGCCCATGTGGACACCCGGATAATTCGGCGTGTGGGAACTGAGCATGACATCCGTCACGGCCAGCGCGGCAGCGGTTTCTCCGCGCTTGAGCAGATAATTCAGCAGCGCGAAATTGGCCTGATATTCGCCGGGACAGTTTCGCGCGGTCCGGACGATCTCATCCGCGGAAAGTTCATTGCGGTAAGCCCGCCGCACCTGGAGCGCAGAATGGCAGCTCCGCCAGACGGTCAGACCGGCCATTCCGCACAGGAGGAGTGCGGGAATCAGCATGATTTTCCGGAACTGGACCGGCACTGACGGTTTTTCCGGATCGGCAAGTTGGCGTGCAAGAATGCCGAGACTCAGCAGCGCGATCAGTCCGGTCGGCATGGATTCCATGATGATGTCCAGCGATCCATGCAGCACGGCATAACAGAGCGTCAGGAAACACGCCGTTTCCAGCGGATCGACGGTTTCATGCCGGTAAAATTTCCGGATCATGACCGCCAGCGGCGCGAACAGCAGGATCCCCCACAGGATCAGTCCGGCGAGTCCCCACGATCCCGCGATGTAAAGCAGATGGCTGTGCGGATGGTTTGAGCGGGCAGCCGGGTTCAGAATAAAGAAATAATCCGCCTTGCGGTAACGCATATATTCGTTTTCGTAGGCGCCTTGTCCGACCCCGAACAACGGATGGTCCGCAATCAGGTTGACGGCGTTTTCCCAGAGGATGACCCGTCCGTCGTCGTTGATGAATCTGCCGATGGCATCGGTATGTTTCACCGCCCAGAATGATCCGGCGAACAGTCCCAGGAGCGCCAGTGCAATCAGAATTTTACGGATTTTCGCTGTGCCGCGGAGAAAGAAGAACAGCAGTGCGGTCAGCCCGGCGGCGAGAAATGCCCCTTTGGAACCGATTTTCCAGACTTGCCAGAAGAGCAGCAGTTCCCCCGCGAGCCCAAGACCGAGGATCATTTTCCGCTGTCCGGCCTGTTTGCACCGGTCCCTGCGGTCCAGGGTGAACCAGCCGAGAAAGATCATGGTCATGACGAACAGTGCGGCGGTCCAGTTGACGTTGCCGGTGATCCCCGCATTCCAGATGCCGCGCAGATCGCCGACTGCGGAATAGAGAAAACCATAACCACCGATTCCCAGCACATAGGCCGGCAGCAGTTGGCGGAAAGATTTCCGATGGGCACATGCCAGCGCAGGAATGGCGACCCACCACAGGCTTTCACCTCCTTGGGCAATGCTCCAGCGGGAAACATGCATGCAAAATTGTCCCAGCACGATCAGACAGAATCCCGAAACGGCAATGACGATGTATTTCGGAAACTGCGGTTTTTCCGGACGGAAAAACAAGATCGCCGCTGCCAGAAAACTCAATGCCGCCGGGGTGAAAAAAGGCAGGTAGGATGCCTTACCCAGCGAGGTGTAGATCCCCGGATTCCACAGCATTGCGCAGATCAGAAAGAACCCGCACAGCAGAAACGAAATTCTCTGCTGCGGCGTTTCCTGCGTTATTTCTGCGGGTTCGGTCATTTCTCAAATTCCTTTTTCCAGAGCCGCACGCGGTGTTCCGCATTGGCGCGGAGATTACCCGCGAAGAACCAGACATCGTTCATGTGGAAAATGCCCTTTCCCATGAATCCTTTCACATCCCAGGCCGAATCGGACGGCAGATCGACGATCAGCACGCCGCGCGCCGGATCGACCCGGGCACCGAACATTTTGCTTTTTTCCATGGCTTTGCCCGTGCGGTAGTCGTAGAAATATGCCAGAATATGTTTGTCGCGTCCGGCCGGAACTGCGTCGGTCCGCCAGTTCAACGGATTGATGCAGTAAGAGCCTTTTCCTGCCATGAAAGAGGCGTCCGCTACATCGTTCTGGGTGTTCCAGACCGCGATCACGCCCAGATCATCGGTACTTTGCGCCGCCTTGATCCGCGTCCCGAAATCCCGCTTGATCTGTTCTGTCCTGCAGTGCGGCAGTCCCGCCAGATAGGCGACCGTAAAACCGTTTTTCACGTTGATTTCCGGACAGTTTTTCAGCAGGTAATAAAGATCCATCGAACCCTGGCTGTGGCCCAGCAGAATGTAGGGACGTCCCTGATTGTAATGCTTCAGATAATACCGGAAGGCATCGGCCGTTTCCTTCATGCCGCGTTCGAATGCTTTCCATTCGGCCGGCGTCAGGGGTCGTTTTTTCATGATGCCCACGACGGAAGCATAGGTCAGCTGATGCACATAGGGGGAAAACACGCGCACGTTTTTCCCGAAGATACCATACGTCTGCGCCTGGGCGAAACCGATGATCTTCTTCTGCAGTTTCGGATCGTTTTTCCATTCCATCTCCGGTGTTTTCGCTTTGCCTGCGAGAGTGGGATAGACATAGAAAACATCATATCCGGCATCGGTCTTCTGCGCATCGCGGATGACCCAGTTGTCCCGGTCGGCGTAAAAGTCGCGGTCCTGAAACGATACGCATCCGGAAACGCACAGGATCAGCAACCCCCAGAGCAGCATCAGCTTTTTCATAAAACGGCTCCATTTCTGTTTCAACTCCGTAATGTAACTGCAAAGAGTTGTTTTGTCAAATGGATTCATTGCTGCGGGGAACGGGTTTTCTGCTTAAAAATCGTGAAACAGGTTTCGGAAAACGGCGCAGCGCTGTTCGATCGAACGGTCGGCCGCGGAAGATTCATTCTGGATGCATTGCAGACGCGGAGAATTCCGCAGGACATTTTTGATCCGCTGCCAGTCGACCGTTCCGTCGCCCGGCAGTTTGTGTTCGTCCATGATCCCGTTGTTGTCATGCAGGTGGCAGTTCACCATCCAGGGAGCGAATTTTTCGATCATATTTTCTTCCCATTCCACGGGTGCCCCGAGATCGTTCCAGATGGGCGGAACGCAGGTTTGCCCCGGAAAGAGCATACCTTTTTCCATCAGGTTCCCGTGGCCGGAATCATAACACAGTCCGAGGTTCGGCGATTGGAAATGTTCCATCACGCGCAGCAGCTGACGGGTGTGGTTCAGCGGCGTCCACTGATTTTCCAGAGCGATGATCACACCGCATTTTTCCGCTTCGGGCAGCAGGATCTCCAGCGAACGGATCAGCGCATTGTAATAATCCTCCAGCACCAGTTCTTTGCCGAAAGCGCTGTTGAAGGTATTGCCGGTATGGAATGCCATGGTGCGGACACCGAAATGCCGGCAGAACCGGAAAGCCGCCTGATGCCGCAGCAGCATGATTTCCCGCCATTCCTCCGCCGGCAGACCCGGATCGGACCACATGCCCCAGAGTGCATGTGAGTCGACAAAATCCAGCCCGAATTCCTTCATGTCGGCGGCGAAAGTCATCAGATATCCGGAATCTTTGGCGCCCTCGGCCAGCAGACTGTTGGTCAATACCAGATGCTCCGCACCGTTTTCGGCAAATTCGCGCATCCAGTTTTTCTGTTCGTCGCGTGAACCTTTGGTCCACCAGAAGCAATGGGTCAGCGGGATCATGGCACGATTCTCCTTATGCCAGTTCCAGAACTACATCTTCGGCGCGCAGCCGGTTCTGCAGTTCGGCCGTGTCGACGGACGCCGGCGTGCATCCGGTGTCGAGCGCGAGCGCCGCGGCATTGCCCGCCGCCTGGCCCATGCCGAAACACGGCGGCATGACCCGGATCGCCGCCAGCACTTCGCGGTCGCACGAAACACAGCGGCCCGCGGCCAGCAGGTTATCCGCTCCGGACGGCAGCAGCAACCGGTACGGCAGCGAATAGATGCCCCGGCACGGCTGGTAATTGCCGACCAGTCCCTTGTGGAAATCGACCGAATTCGACAGCAGCAGAATGGCATCGGAGAAGATTTCCGACTCGTGGATGGATTTACCCTGCATGACGAAATCGCCTTTGATCCGCCTCGTTTCGCGGATGCCGGGGAATTCCGCCGTCTGGATCAGATGGACCTTTTCGCATCCCTTCACATATTTGCGCAGGAAATGCAGGATCGCACGGATCTGTTTGCGGCCTTCCACCATGATTTTCGTCAGGTCTTCGGATTTGGTCCCGTCCACGTCCGGAATGCGCGTGATATTGGCGCGCCAGGTGTTGTCATCGGCCTTGTAGAGACCGAGACGGCGGCGCGGGATCGGATATTCGCCGTTGGCGACCGCTTCGCTGATCTCCTTTTCGTAGCGCATGGATTCCCAGCCGAGCGACTGGTAGCGTTTCTGAAAGACCGCTTCGTCGATCCCGTCCAGCGAAAAGAACAGGCCGGCGGCCTGCATTTCGCCGTCTTTTTCCTCGCCTTTCATCATGGGGCAGCCGGCCAGGAAAGCGATATCGCCGTCGCCGGTGCAGTCGATCACCATTTTCGCGCGGATATAGATGGGTCCTTCCTTCGCGGCAAAGACCACGCCGTCGATGCGTTTGCCGTCGGCGCTTTTCCG
>JAZUCR010000781.1:0-7532 GCA_045639225.1 Victivallales bacterium | reverse complement strand
TAAATTTTTTCATTGCCATTTTCAACTCCGTTTTTTGGTTTCAAGGTCCAGTATCCCTGCCAAAATATCTTGTCTCATCGGCAAATGCAATTTTTTTTATATGAATAAAATCATTATTCTTATGAAGAAAATCTGAATTTCATACGAGGACTTGCTTTTTAGAAGAAGTGGTGGTAAATTACACGAATCCGGCTCGCACGGGCCCGTTCGCACGGTCCGCCGGAACTGAAAATCAGGAAAATCTATGAACGAAAAATTCGATGCTGTCAATACTCCGGCCGAAGTTCGGTCGCTGCTGCTGTTCTCGGCCTTGAACGGAGATGATCCGGAAGGTCTGCGGAAACGCATTCTGAGCGGATTCGAGGTCGATGCCGTCAAGCAGAATCCGAAGCGGAAGGTCTATCGTCTGCGCTGTGCCGACGGTACGGAGCTGTATCTGAAGCTGTTCGCCGGACAGAATTATCTGCAGTCGTTTTTCCGGTTCAATGCCCGGCATGAGTATCACGCGGCACGCACGCTCGAAAAAGCAGGTCTGCCGATGATCCGTTATCTTGCCTGGGGACAGCTCCAGCGAGGCGGATTCTGCCTGTCGGAAGGCATTCCGCAGGCGCTCTCGGCCCGTCAGTATTTCTTCGAGACCCTGATCCGCGATCCTGAGCGTCAGAGTGCTTTTCTCGCCGAGCTTGCCGGGCTCACCGGCCAGCTGCGTAATCTTTCGATCCGTCATCCGGATTTCCACCTCGGAAATATCCTTTTCTGCCCGGTCACGGATCAGCTGTGTCTGGCCGATCCCTGGGGAGTGCATCCCGTTTTACTGAGGTTGAAAAAATACCGGCTGGAATGGTGTCTGCCGTGGGTGGAACTGTATGGTAGCGTGCCTGAGGAACAGCTGCTGGCCGGCATGGAGGAAGCCGGGCTCGCGGGAAACAAATCCGAGGCTGAGAGCCTGCTGAAAGAAGCTCTTGCCCGGCATTCGGATCAGGTTCAGCGTCACCGTGCCAAACTGGATGCCCGCATTTTGAGCGGCAAATCGAAGTATGCCACCGAAATCGAGCTGCCCGAAGGCCGGTGTTCGTTCCGTCATACGGAATGGTTTGCTGCTCCGGCTGAGCTCGAGATCTCCTCCCGCTGGCATGCCGTGCAATATGAAACCGAGGCTGAGTCGAGGCAGATCTGGCTGGATTCATTCCTGCAGATCCCGCCTCAGGAGAATCCTCCATTGGCCAGGCTGATCGCAAAAGACGGCTCTTCAGTGCTGTTTTATGATCACGAAGCTTCATAATTTTTTCTTTTTTTTTGTCATAAGTCGCCTTTTTTCGCCGGAAAAACGGAAAAAATCGAAAAAAAATCGTTTTTTTTTCAAAAAATCGCTTGAATTGATCGTTTTTTCTATTGCACACTGGAAAATGCGTTGTATATTATGAGCAGAGAGTTGAAAACAAATCATTACTCAAGGTGAGTATGATAAAACCCTAACCCATGGAGGATCCCATGAAGCACGATTTTTATGACGTGAAGAACCGCAAAAAAGTCAAAGCAGAAGTCACCGAATTCAAGACTTACGGCAAAGGCACCCAGAAACGCTATGCTTTCAGAGCCAAAACCAGTGACGGCCGCAACCTGACCGCTTTCGTCAGCAAAGATAAATGGGAAGCCGCCAAGGGCAAATAATCCTTTTTTTGCTGTTCTGAACCGCAGCTTCGACGCTGCGGTTTTTTTGTCTACTGACGCTATTAACGGATATAAGTAAAATGGATATACAGAAGTTTTGCGGAGACCTCGGTTTCGATGCTGATTTTGCCTCGAAACTGGAACCTGTTCAGGATTTGCTCGAGGCCAATTCTTCCGAAGATTTTCCCTGGTTCATGGAGAAGAGCTTCTATACGCAATATTATCCGCTCTGCGGCGGACCCGCCCCTGAGGTGATTTATCCGGCAATGGAGGAAGTCGCCCGCATCGTCCGCGGGAATCCTGCTGCCGCCAGATATGCTTCCATGCTGCATTATGTTTTTTTCCTGGCTCCGTCCTCTATTCAGCGAATTCCATGGCGGTCGCCCGAGGCTGTTTTCGGGCGTAATGCCGGCATTTTCCAGCTCCTCATAGCCTTGTCCTGCCTGCCGCTGGTGCGGCGGAAGTATGCCGAGCTCAATATACCTGACAAATATTGGTCCGGGATCGCTCTGTGGATCGGCGGCACCATCGGGATCTATGCCGCTGCGCATGACGGTTATCCCGGTCATACGATCAAGCAGACTTATTGGTTGCGGCTGAGCGTGGACGGGCATCTTTTCAGAATCGGAAGACTGGAGTTCCTGCCCCGTTACTGGTCCCCGGATTTCCCCGCGGTCTACCGCCGGAAAAACAGCGGTTCACTGGCCGTGCTCTGCACGGACGGCTGGGCATTCGATGAGCACGGGTTCCGGGTCGATCCGGAAAAATCCGCCCCGGCGCATGTCACCAGCCTGAAATTCCTGAACGGCAAGGTCACGGGAACCCCGGTTTCGCCGTATGGGAAACCGCTTTTCGACCGGGAACTGACTCTGGATCTGAACGACTGGGAGCCGTTATGGTCTCCCTGGGAACAACAATATACCCTGCATATTCCGGGCGGCGGCGGAATGACCCTGGAAGCCGTCCGCAATTCGCTGATCGAGGCCGTAAAATTCTATCATGACTATCTGGGGCAGGATGTCAAGGTTTTCACCTGTTCTTCCTGGATCCTGAATCCGGTCTGGGAACAGGAACTGCCGGACTCCAATATGGCTGCGCTTCAGCGGAATGTCTTTATGACGCCGTGCCCGCCGCCGGGCGGCAATCCCGGTCTGTTTTTCGTTTACGGCGAGCACGAATGCGATCCCCGGCAGCGGCCCTGCACAACGGCTTTGCATCGGGCTTTCCGCCGGATTTTCGAGCGAGGGGAACCCCTGCGCACCGGAACGATGTTCATTCCCGCCGCCGATGTCGAATCCTTCGGCACCGAATATTACCGCAGACAATTTAACCGATTCTGAATAATCATGAGGTGATTTATGATCAAGTATGCTCTTGCCGCCTGTGCTTTCGGCAGCTATGTTACCGAGTCTGTTGCCGCCGCCATCCGGAAATCCCGGTTCCGCAATTTCGAACCGTATTTCGGAACCTGCATCGTCGATGATGAACAGTCGCAGCTTTCCGCCCGGCTGACGAAACAGCTGATCGCGGAGGGTGTCTTTCACTCCGCCAGCGTGCATCTGCCGTTCTACGGCGGCGGTCTGCGCTGGGATCCCTCCTGCCTGGATGAACCCCTGCGTCAGGAGATTTCCGCCCGGTTCATCAAGCTGATCCGCGATCATGTCGACCTGATGGGTCCGATGGTAACGCTGCATGCCAGCAACGAGCCGCCCCTGACCGAACATCCGCAGCGGATCGGTCAGGTCTGCAAGAGCATCGAAGAGATGCTGCCGACCGCCCGCGAGCTCGGATTCGTGATCAATGTGGAATTTCTCCCCCGCACGTGTGTGGGGAACTGTGTTGAAGAACTCCAGCAGATCGTTTCGCATTTCGACCCCGATCAGGTCGGGATCTGTCTGGATGTGAACCATATCATGAACCGTTACCGGGAACTTCCGGCGATGATCGATCTGCTGGCGCCGCGCATCAACGCATTTCACATTTGCGATTACGATGGCATCGATGAGATGCACTGGCTGCCGGGGCAGGGGATCCATGACTGGCCGGAACTGATGCGCCATATCCGCGCTATCGACCACGATGTGCTGCTGACTCTGGAAACGACCTGGCAGCTGAAGCGCGATTCCCGTCCGGTCGATCCGCTGTTTTCGCTCCGGCAGAATGAAAGAGCCTGCTGGTATCTGGAAAACTGCGAACGGCTCCAGCCTGAATTCGAGGCTTTCGAACTGCCGGGGAATTGATTCCGGCCGCGCTCAGTGTGTCTGGATCTGACCGTAAGCGGGATGCCGGTGTTCATGCGCGGCATCCCGGAACAGTTTCCGGCAGATGAAATACAGGATGATGCCGTTGACCGTGCAGACCATGATCCAGGAGACACTGTAGGAGAGCAGCAGGTTTTCCATCGTCCCGAAATGAGGGAACACCCAGAGCACCCAGATCACGCGGAATACGCAGGCCCCGAGCAGGGTCACGATCATCGGCGTGAGCGAGTGTCCGAGTCCGCGCAGCGCCCCGTTCAGGGTTTCCATGATCGCACACAGGAAGTAGACTGAGACCAGATATTTCAGCCGGATCATTCCATATTTGATTACGTCCGGATCGGGATTGTAGATGCTCAGCAGCAGCGGGCCGTTGAGGAAGATGGCCCAGCCGAACACGATCGCCGCCAGCGCGGTCAGTCCCAGACAGTAGAAAATGCTTTTGACGATCCGTTTGTATTTCTTCGCTCCATGGTTCTGTCCGACGAAACTGATGACGGCAAAATAATAGGAGATGAATGCCACATACACGATCGCTTCGAGGCTGATGGTTGCGCCGTTGCCGGCCATGGCTTTCGACCCGAAGGAATTGACCGTGGATTGGATCAGCACGTTCGACAAGCCGAAGAGCGCTCCCTGAACTCCTGCCGGGATGCCGATTTTCAGAATGTCCTTGAAATTCGAACCGAAGAGACGGAGCTTATTGAGAAACACCCGCGTGCTGTCCCGCTGTCCGGTCAGTGCGCGGAGCACCAGGGCGGAGGATACGATATTCGCGATCAGCGTGGCGACCGCCACTCCGGCCACATCCAGATGCACCACGATCACCAGAAACAGATTCAGGCACACTTTGACGAAACCGGAAATGATCATGAAGACCATCGGTCTCCGGGTGTCGCCTGCCGCCCGCAGGATCGAACTGCCGAAGTTATAGATCAGAATGAACGGGATCGCCGCCGAATACAGCCGCATGTAAAGCGATGATTTCGGCAGCACGGTTTCCGGAGTCTGCATCAGAACCAGGATCGGACGGGAGATCAGGATGCCGATGACTGCCAGTACGATCCCGCCGAAAAAAGCCGTCGCCATCGTGGTATGGACGGTCCGGAAGACTTCGTGCCGGGACCTGGCCCCGATATACCGGGCCGTCAGCACATTGGCGCCGACCGACAGTCCCAGGAAGATGCTCAGGAGCATGCTGCACAGCGCACCGCAGGAACCGACTGCCGCCATCGCCTCGTGCGGCGCGTAACGGCCGACCACCGCCAGGTCGATGGCATTGAACAGCACCTGCATCACATTCGCGGTCAGCAGCGGAAGGGAGAACAGCACGATCTTGCTGAAAAGCGGACCGTGACACATGTCGATATTATATTTATTTCCGGAATTCATTTTCGAAATGAACCATCATTCAGAATTTTTGCATATCCTGTTAATATAGTCCGATTTTGCTTTGATGTCAAATCGGATGTCATTATGAAATTCATAAATTGCGTGTACATCAGATTTTGGTTTTCAGAGACCCGAGCTGATGATGCGGATGCTGATTTACCGCCTGCCGGAACAGATCGCGCACTGCCTGATACAGGATATACCCGTTCACCACCGATACGATCAGCCAGGAGATAGGATAGGAAAGCATCAGATTTTCCATGGTCCGGTCATGCGGGAAGACCCAGAGCACCCAGGCAATCCGGAATCCGGTAACGCCGAGCAGCGTCACTGCGGTCGGTTTGACCGACAGTCCGATTCCGCGCAGGGCACCGCAGATGGCGTCCATGAACCCGTTCAGGAAATAGGTGGAAAACAGGATTTTCACCCGGATCATGCCCCAGCGGATCACTTCCGGATCGGAATTGTAGATTTTCAGCACCGTAGTTCCGGTAAAACAGAAAGTGAGACCGGCGATCAGACTGAGAATGAACGTGCAGGCGAGACACCAGAAAATGCTCCGGACGATGCGTTTGTATTTTTTCGCTCCGTGATTCTGACCGAGGAAACTGATCGCGGTGTGATAGTAGGCCGTGCTGGCAACATAAACCAGACATTCCAGACTCTGCGCTGCGGTATGGCCCGCGATCGCCTTGGGACCGAAAGAATTTACGGCGGACTGGATTGCGATGTTCGAAGCGGAATAACAGGCCGCCTGGATCCCCGGCGGCAATCCGTTCTTCAGCATGTCCAGAAAGATGTCGCCCCGGATCCGGATATTTTTCCAGACCAGGCGGCAGGCGTCGCGGGCCCGGGTCAGGATCGTCAGGATCATGACGGCCGAAAGCGCATTGGCCAGCATCGTTGCCAGCGCCACGCCGGCGGCATCCAGGTGAAACACCAGCACGAAAAACAGATTCAGCAGCACATTGACGAACCCGGCAATCACCATGAAGAACAATGGCCGCCGGGTATCTCCCTGCGCCCGCAGGATGGCACTGCTGAAATTATACAGCACGACAAACGGAATCCCGGCACAGTAGATCTGCATGTAAAGTGTTGCCTGATCCAGGATCTTTTCCGGAGTGCACATCTGCCGGAGTGCCCAGCGGGAGCCCAGAACCCCGATGACCGACATGATGATCCCGCCCAAAATTCCGACCGCGGCGGCTGTATGAACCGTATCGGATGCTTTCTTCAGGTTCCGGGCTCCGATATGCCTTGCGGTCAGCACATTCACTCCGACCGACAGACCGAAAAAGATATTCAGCACTATGCTCGTCAGTCCGGAGGATGATCCGACTGCCGCGAGGGCGTCCGCGGAAGCGAAACGCCCGACCACGATCAGATCCGCCGTGTTGAAAAACATCTGCAGCACATAGGAGCACATCAGCGGAATGGAAAACAGCACGATCTTGCTGAAAAGCGGACCGTGACACATGTCGATCTGATATTTGCTGCCCGAATTCATAGACTGCCTTCGTTTATGACGCCGCAAACTCGCAGGAAAATCTCTTGCTGCAGCTTCGTTATTTGCCTGTTTGCCTGTTGTTCGCAGAAAAACAGTTCAGCCGAAGCTGATTACTTCGCCGGCTTGCCGAACACCATATCCGCGTAGTTGTAATACTGTTCCCAGTCCCACGGGCCGATGCGGTGGGGACCGTCGTGGATATGATAACGGACGCCGTATCCGACCGGAGTGTCCGGTTTCGGCATGGTCTTGCGGCCGATCCCTTTCATGCCGTAAAGATTCCATACTCTGGAGGCTTCGCGGGCGGACAGGAATTCGCCTTTGGGATCGGCATTCGGGTCGCCCGTGCCGCTGACCACGTAAAGATGACGCGGCGCGACCAGCGCCAGCAGCTGATGCTGATCGATCGGCAGCTCGTCCACCCGGTCTAGATAATGGATGATGCGGCCGCAGAGCCAGGCCGGATCTTCGTAGGTCTGGAGCTTCAGGCTTTCGCCGAACGTGCGCCGCGAAAGCGAGGCTCCGGCACAGCCGGAACAGTTGGAGATGACCATGGCGAAGCGCTGGTCGCAGGCTCCCGCCCATAACGCCGCTTTGCCGTTGCGGGAATGTCCCAGCACCGCTGCTTTGCGGGCGTCCACCAGAGGTTCCCGTTCCAGCGCATCCAGCATGCGGCTGAGTCCCCACGACCACGCGGCAAG
>JAZUCR010000780.1:0-6520 GCA_045639225.1 Victivallales bacterium | reverse complement strand
CTGCTGCTGGCCGCAGGCGTGGAATGTCCCGTCGTCGCCAGCGGCATCAATAACGAGCTGACCCTGGAAAGATTCCGCGGCGGCGAACTCAGGATCATCGTCAACTGCCATCTGCTCACGGAAGGATTCGACCTGCCGGACCTCCGGACGGTTTTCCTGAAGGACGCCTCGCGGCTGCCCACCATTCAGATGGCAGGGAGGGTCCTCCGCAAACATCCGGACAAACCGCTGGCGAACATCGTGCAGAGCAAGCAGACCCGGTACCCGGTCCAGAAGATCGCCAACCCGGAAACCGTCTGGAACTGGAACGGCGACCGTTTTTATGTGGTCAGCGGCAAGAGCGAAAAGATCCGCGAGATCGCCCTCGAAAATCTTCGGCTGCGCGAAGCCCGCGGGGAAATCCGCATCCCGAAGTTCTGGTCCGCCGGCATGAGCAGAGAACGGGTATATCTCTGACCTAGATGCAGCCATTCCCCGGCACGGGCCCATCGCACTGGAGGCACCGGCCGGGGATGATCACGCAGTATTTTTTCTTTCCCGGATTGAAAAATCCCGACTTTATGATATTTTACCGAATTGGAATAAATATCAGAAGGAAAGCGGGATTTTTATGTATAAATGCTTTGTCTGCCGGTATCATGAAATTGCCACCAAAGGGCATAACCGGTCCATGTTCGAAAACAAACTGATCAACAATATCCGGACCCTGGCGGAATATGACGGGATCAAGGATATCACGCTGCAGCGGATCCGGGGACGGATCTTCCTGCGCAAGCTCAAAAACGCCGAATTCAGCGACAGCGAACTGGAACAGATCAAAGACGTGCTGTCCCGCAGTTTCGGACTGGAATCGTTCTCGCCGGTGGCGGAATGCGATCCCGAACCGGAAAAACTCTTTGCTACTGCCGTGGCAAGCGCAAAAACGGCCATCGAAAAACGGCTGGAAACCCAAACCGTGGTCCGTTTCCGCACCCGCGCCCGGCGGAGCGACAAGTCGTTCCCGCTCATCTCGCGCGACATCGAGATCGAAATGGCTTCGCGTCTGCATGATATTTTCGGCGACCGGATCAAAATCGACCTGGACGATCCCGAATTCACGATCGGGATCGAAGTGCGCGAACAGATGGCCTTGATCTTTCACGAGACTTTCCGCGGTCCGGGCGGTCTGCCGGTCGGCACCAATTCGGACGTGCTGGCGCTGCTCTCCGGCGGCATCGATTCGCCGGTGGCCTGCCACATGACCATGAAACGCGGCTGTCACGTGGATTTCCTCACCTTCCACAGTTTCCCCTATACGCCTATGGAATCGGTGGAGAAAGTCAAACGTATCGCCTCGAAACTGAACCGTTTCCAGCACAAAGGGCGGCTCTTCGTATGCAATATTTCCGAGATCCAGAAACTGATCCGGGACAACTGCAATCCGAAATACCGCACCGTGCTCTACCGCCGCATGATGATGCGGATCGCCACTACACTGTGTCATTTCCACAAGTTCCACGCCATCGTCACGGGCGAATCCATCGGTCAGGTCGCCAGCCAGACCATCATCAATCTTGCGGTGATCAACGATGTCACCACGATGCTGATGATCCGTCCGCTGGCGGGCATGGACAAGCTCGAAAGCATCGACCGGGCAATGAAGATCGGGACGTTCGAACTCTCGATCGAACCGCAGCCGGACAGCTGCACGGTATTTGCCCCGCCCTCCCCCGCGGTGGCGGCGAAATATCAGCTGGTCGAGGAAGAGGAAAAGAAGATTCCCGGCATGGATGAAGCGCGGGAACGCGCGTTCCAGTCGATCGAAAAGTTCGAAAATCTGTGATGTATTGCAGAAGGGAAACGCAGTATGAAAATCATCGATGCACACAACCACCCCGACTGGTGCGGCTGCAATCTGGAGAAATTTGTTGAAAACATGGATCAAAACGGGATCAGTCAGACCTGGCTGCTGAGCTGGCAATGCGGACCCGGAGAATTCCATCCGAATTACAACCAGAGGATCTACACCCCGCCGCTGAACGGACCGATCCCCTTCGAACGGTGCATCGCGTATCACGACCGCGAACCGGAACGTTTCATTCTGGGCTGTGCACCCGATCCGCGCGACCCGCAGGCCTGCCGGCGGCTGATCGCCGCACACGACATCTACGGCGCAAAAATCTGCGGCGAAGTCAAATGCCGGACCATGTATGACAGTCCCGATTGTATCCGGATGTTCCGGACCGCGGGTCAGCTGGGCATGCCGGTGACGCTGCATTTCGATTACGATTTTCAGAAAACCGCCGATGATCCCTGGACGGAATGGTGGGGCGGCACGATCCACACGCTCGAACGCGTTCTCGCGGCCTGCCCCGAAACCAATTTCCTCGGTCACGCGCCGGGTTTCTGGATCCATATTTCCGATGACGACCTTTGGGAAACCTGTGCGTATCCGCCCAAAAACGCGCCGATCAAGGGCGAAAGCGAGATCGTCCGTCTGCTGCGCAAGTATCCGAACCTTTACTGCGACATTTCGGCGGGATCCGGCTGCAAGGCACTGGAGCGCGATCTTGATTTCACGCGCCGGTTCCTCACGGAATTCCGCGACCGCATCGTCTATGCACGCGACTATTTCGGCAACCGGCATCAGGAACTGCTCAACTCGCTCGGTCTGCCGGAGGATATTCTGGCGGGAATCTACGCCGGCAATGCCGAAAGGCTGATCGGCAATGCGTGAGCGGACAGAACTGCGGATTATGATATTACGATAACATACCCGGAAGACCGGTCGGACAGCCGTCTGAACTGAGCTTCCGGAAAAAGAGAGGTACAGCATGTCCAAAGTCCAACTTGCGATCAACGGAGGTCCGAAAGCTGTCACGGAACTGCCGGCCCGTTTTCATTTCGGGAAAGAAGAAAAAGCCGCAGTCGACGCCCTGCTCGACCAGTGCATCAGCAACGGCGAACCGCCGGGTTACGGCGGACCCGAGGAAGAAGCGTTCTGCAAAGAATTTGCCGAATATCTGGGCGGCGGCTATGCCGACGGCGTGAATTCGGGCACCAATTCGGTTTATGTGGCACTGAAATCGCTGGATTTGGAACCGTTTTCCGAAGTGGTCGTGGGCTGCATCACCGATCCGGGCGGCATGATGCCGATCACGGAGCTGAACTGCATCCCGGTCCCGGCGGATACCGCACCGGGCAGCTTCAATACCGGTCCGGAACAGATCGAGGCACGAATCACCGAACGTACCAGTGCGATCGTCGTGCCGCACATCTCCGGAGAACCCGCGGACATGCCGGGGATCATGGCGGTGGCGGAGAAACACCATCTGCCGGTCGTGGAAGATTGTGCGCAGGCGCACATGGCGCTCATCAACGGACGGAAAGCCGGCACCTTCGGCACGCTGGGCGCCTTCTCGATGATGTTCGGCAAACACATGTGCACAGGCGGACAGGGCGGCATGATCTTCACGAAAAGCGAAGAACAATACTGGAAGGTCCGGCGCGCCGCCGACCGCGGCAAGCCGATGAATATGAAGGGACATACCAACGTCCGCAGCGCGATCAACTGCAATATGGATGAGATCCATGCGGTGATCGGCCGGGTGCAGCTGAAAAAACTGCCGTGGATCGTCGAACAGCGGAAGAAATTTGTCCAAATGATGCTCGACCGCAGTCTCGGGAAACTGCCGGGGATCTATATCCCGCAGCAGGACCTCAAGCCGGGATTCGAACCCTGCTACTGGTGGTGGCGAATCCGGTTCGACGCCTCAGCCATGAAATGCACCAAACAGGAGTTCTATCAGGCGGTGGCGCTGGAAGGTGCGCCGCTCATGATGTCTTACGCCATTGCGCTGCCGGCGAAAAAGGAATGGTTCCAGGACCGTGCGGACAAGCATCCCTGGAACAATCCGCTGTGCAAAACCGATCCCCATGCGGAATATTCCACCCCGAACTGCGACCGGGTCATCGCCTCCGATTTCGGGCTCTTCGTCCGGGAAAGCTTCGGCGAAAAGCAGGCGGACCAGCTGATGGAAGCCTTCCGCAAGGTGTCCGAATATTACGCGAAATAAACCGGCTCAGTGGTCGCTGACATTGCCGTAAAACTTCTCATCAGGCACGGAATAGTGCAAGGTGATCCCGCCGCCGTTCCGGGTCCGATAGCTGTGTTCGTAAAACGGCACCGGGATACGGCGGTCGGTCTGCGTGTATTTCCGGAACGGGAAGGAACATTTTTTCATATATTTCTGAAAATCTTTTTCGGAAAGATGACATTCCCATTCGAATGACATCGTGCTGCCCCGGACCTTGATCCGGCTCACGCCGGCCGGGAAATAATTCTTCCGCTGCCAGTCGGAAAGATGCGGAATCTCGGACACCCGGTCGCCGGTATAGTCCAGCGGCTTTCCGGTCTTGCCGACGAAGAAGGCGCCGAAACAGAAGATCAGCAGGGCGGACAGCGGACCGAGACAGCCGAACACCGGCGTATTCACATGCCGCCGGAACGGAAATAAAATCCCCTGCAGCAGGGCGGTCAGGAATCCCGCGGGGATCAGCAGCATAAAAATGCCTTTTTCGAAATGCCAGCTGAGGATGAAACCGGCCAGCCACAGCAGGAAACCGGGGGTCATCCAGATCCCGATGCTCTGCCAGCGGGAATACGACTCGTTTTCCAGCGGAGCATCACGCTTGATCAGAATCCATCGTAAAAATGCCGTGAGCGCGCCGTAAATCACGAACCAGAGCAGGATCATCACGGCGATTTTCACCGTATCAGGCAACTTGACTGCTTCAAGCAGCAGGATCGGCAGGATCCCGGCGATCAGCAGCGCGATCAAACTCGGGATCAATGCGGCGGTCAGCACGACCAGAAAACTGAGCAGACGATAGATTTTTTCCGATCCGGTCCGGGACATGATGCAGCTCCTTATTTTTTGAGATAATATATCCCGTCAAACTGCATTTGCAAACCCGGAGGAAAATCCAGTTCCCGTTTTACAATTCGCGGATCGTAATGTTGTCGAACCAAACGGTTCCGCCAGCCCAGGCCAGCCGGAGAACAATATACGGACTCGACTTTTCGGTATCATCTCCCGTCTGGAATTCATGCACATAGAAGGTCCAGGGGGTCGTCCCGGTGATCCAGCCCAGCGGGAAGGTATGATTTTTCTTGTCATACCAGAGCATGACCGCAGCGCCGCTGCCGTAAGTTTTCTTGTCGAACGGCATGACGTTTTCACTTTTGGCGTAAAACGAGAGCACATACCGAGTCCGGGGTTTCAGCCGGAAAGACTGAACGATACCGGTCCGCTGACGGGCGTTTTTCAACCCGGAGAGCTTCAGACTGGCGCCGCCGCTGATGAAGGAGGTCCGGTCCAGTTCGATTTTTCCAGTGGCCGCATCGGCTTTGGTGATACTCCATGAGCCGACTCTGCGCGGAGTCCTTTTGGCATCTGCGAAGTTTCCGGCGGCGATCAGATTTTTCTTTTCGGACGGCTGGAACAGCAGGGTCCCGAAATTGCTGATCTCCTGGAAGTTGTTGTTCATGAAAGGACTCCAGGAATAGAAAGCCGTGAGTTCCTTGACCTGATTCCGGGTAAAATTGGCCAGCATTTTCTTGCCGTCGAATCCGGGCAGGGATTTCTTCGGGATGGCGATCTCCGCGGTCCAGGAATCCTTTTTCAGCCGGGTGGCGATGCGGAAATCCGCATCCCATTTGGAGCCGGGAACGAACTTGTTGCCGCCGACGATCCATTTGAGCTGGAACGGAACACCGTTGGAGTTGACCATCAGCTGCAGACATTCCTGTTTCCGGCAGTCCGGATTGAGGAAGATCTCCACCGAGTTTTCATGGAACGAGGAATTATTCGGATTTTTCTTAGTGGGTGCCTTGATCCGATCCATCTGCGGTTCTTTGCAGTCGAAGGCGACATAGAGGAAATCCCGATCCTGCGCCAGCCGGACGATGGTTTCATCCACAGGAAGTTCCCAGCGTTTTTTGAAGGGCTGCATGTAGAGCTTCTCACTCCGTTTCCATACGGCGTCGTCCAGTTCTCCGTCGATGCGGATTTGTTCCTCCGGCGGACAGGGGATGACATTGGCTGAAAAACTTGCAATGCTGTTTTTCAGGGCCTGATTCTTCCGGAGCTCTTTTTCCACCGGCTCCAGGAAGGCGTTTCCGACATAACGGATCCGCTGAAGGACTTCCTTATTCCCCGCCGCCAGCTGTTCCGATTTTTTCAGCATCCGGCGCAGCGACGCCAGTTCCGCCTCGGAGTAAATATCATTCCACAATTCCGCGGCCGTAGCAGTAACCGCGACTGTTCCGATGGGAGTGTCGATGGATTTTCCCAGTACCCGGTAGAGCCATAAGTATTCGAACCGGTCCAGGAATTTTTCCATTTCTGCGGCTGCGGGACCGAACATTGCCTGGGCGTGCTCTTTCAGCAGCTGATCCGGATCGAGCTGGTTGTTCCAGGCGATTTTGCCGTAAACATAGTAAGTCAGATAGTGGAAGATGAAATAGTCGGTTCCGCTT
>JAZUCR010000779.1:0-6885 GCA_045639225.1 Victivallales bacterium | reverse complement strand
ACCAGATCGGCCTCGATCGGATTATTTCTGTTGTGCCGGAAATTCGGCGTATGGCGAATCTGATGAAGCAGACTGTCCACTGTTGTGCAGCTGTCCGGCAGCTTCGCCAGGCGTTCCAGAACATGATCCGGACCGGTTATTTGCGACAATTCTTCAAAAATGGCCGATTTCATCCGGTTGACAGCCTTGCCGGTCGGTGCACACAGCCGGATCCTGATTTCGGGATTGTCTTCGATCTCCCAGGCCAGCAGGGCGGTCATCACCGTGGTTTTGCCGGTGCCCGGTCCGCCGGTAATAATGGAAAAATTCCGTTCATGAGCGAGAAAGACGGCAGCCTGCTGATAATCGGGACCGTCTCCGTCATCGGAATCTCCGGACGAAAACAATTTGGATATTCCGGCGATCCTGCCGGGAGGATAACCGGGCAGTTCATTCCAGTCCGTCCCATTGGTCCGGGTCCGACGAAGACGGGACAGAAGTTCAGCGGCGATATTGCGCTCATAATGGTAATACCGGTTCAAATAAAGATGACCATCCCCATCCAGAATCAGCGGCTGCTTGCCGATCGTCTGTTCCGGCAGGAGGACAGCCATTTGCGGCACCAGCCGGAGCGCATTCCGGAAATCCTCCAAAAGCGGGAGATGCAGCTTTGTTTCCACCTCGTCGTCATCTGCGCCCAAGTCGGTTCCGGAAAGCTGTTTCAGGTCACAGCAGGAGTGTCCCTGCAGAACGGCCCAGGAAGCCAATGCGCCCGCCAGAAAAAGGACAGGGGCATTATCCGGATTTCCGCCGGTCACATAGCGGCCGAGTTCCAAATCCATATTATTGAAAATCCCGGAACGCCGTATCGAATCACATGTAATTTCTTCTTGCATGGCATTATCCTATCATCATATCCAGTTCATGGATCAGGTTATAAGGCGGACGGTTGAAAAAGACCCCCTGCCCCGGTTTGCTGCGGTCCACACCGCGGAGGAAAAAGTAATAGACTCCGCCGAAATACCGGTCATAATCATCTGCGGAAACTTCTTTTTGCAGATGCAGACCGAGGTATTTCATTACGGCAATGGTATAGATCAGATATTGGAAATAGTAGGAATGAACGGCGATTTCCCGCTGCAGACCTTCCTGATCGAAGCCGGCGACAGATCCGGAAATCCGGTTTGATTTCCAGTCGGCAATATACAATCTTCCGTTCCGGCTGAACAGCAGGTCTATGGCGCCGTTCAGATAACCGCCATCCAGGACCAGACGCCGGATGCCGACCTGATCGACGCCAAACGTTTCACGGACATATCGGGCGGCGGCGGTCCGGGCATTTGCCATATCGACCGGGCGGCGGAATGCATAATTGAATTTCAGTTCGGACAGCCGGTCGGACATGGAAACCTCGCGAAGGGTAAACGGCTGACCGCTCGCCGGAGTCAGCGGGGTCTCGAGCACATGACCGATCATCTGAACGGAAAGATCGATAAATTCCTTCCGGGTTTCATCGGTCTGACTGCGGCGAAGAATACCGAAAGTCTGCAGTTCCTCTTCCACGGTTTCCCGGTCGCGGTCAGGATCGAAGGAAGTGAAATCGATCCTTTCCAGAATTTTGTGCCAGGCATTGCCGATCGCCGCGCCGGGCGGGATCTTGAATATGCCTTCGGGCGACGGCAGTTTCACGCTGGAGTCGTCCGCAGCACCGTCGTAATCCAGACCGCCGTCGTCCGACATACCGTCGCCGTCATCATCGCCGTCGTCATCATCTCCATCGGATAGCTGGATTCTTTCCTGAGCGAGAGAGGAAAAACTGGTAAATTGAAATCTGGCGAGCTTCTGACGTTTCCATTCCGGCTGGACCAGAGAAATCTTTTCCGGTTCGACATCTTCCGGCTCCGTTTCCGGCGGATTCTCCGGCTGATCCTCAACCGGATTCGGCATCAGGATTTCGCAACCTTCGAGCTGGGGATATTTTTCTTCAGCGGAAAAACCGGATGCACTGATCTCGGGCAGGAACCAATCCAATGCGGAGGGCCGCGGAGCAGTTCTGCGGGAAGATTCGACCCTGCCCCAGTAAAGATAACAGGAATGCACGGCGCGGGTCAATCCGACATATAAAAGCCGCATCAGCTCCTGTTTCGATTCCAGCGCTTTCAGTTTGGTTACCTTCTCGTCCGGATCGAGGGAAACACAATAATTGCCAGCCTCATCATGATAGAACTCGATCGGCAATGGATTTTTCACCCAGGACTTATTGAACATGAACGGCAGCATCACCACGGGGAATTCCAGACCTTTGCTCTTGTGCAGTGTCATCAGCACCACCGCCGGCTGGTCGGTTTCCATCCGGGTCGCGCAGCTTTCCGGAGGATCCCCCTGGCTGATCCGGCTGATTTCGAACGAAAGATAATTGAACAGTCCTTCCTCGGTATACCCATTCTCGATTTCCGCCTGATGAAGCAGTTCCATCAGCTGCATCAGATCTGTCAGAATCCTGCTTCCCGAAGGCAGTTTCAGCAGATTCGTCTGAATATCGAACTGGGTCAGCATTTCCTGAAAACATTTCAGAAAACCGTTTTGATTCCAAAGCCGGTTCAAAAGCAGAAATTTATCCTGAACATTACTGATTTCCGATTGATCGGAATCATCGCCGTTTTCCAGACAGCAATCCCGGATCTGAAGAGGCGAATACCCCAGCAGCGGAGTGGACATGGCATCTACGATGATCCGCCGGCTGGTAACGGACAAGACGGCAGCGAGAACCGCCTTCAGGTAAACTGCGGCCGGGGTATGGAAAACATTTTCAGCCTTGGTGATGACACTGGGAATGCTCAGCTTGTTCAACGCATTCCGGAAGAGAAGACAATGTTCATTTTCCGGGACGAGGACCGCAATATCGCCTGGCCGGATCGGACGGGGTTTTTCCTCATCGGAATCTCCGGGGATCATTTTGCCGGAATTCAGCAGCGACCGGATATGTTCCACACAGAATTCGACGACCCGTTTCTCCAGTTTTTCTTTCGAGCTGGAGCAGCCGGCCCAGCAGAATTTGAACGGCGCGGTATCGCTGTTTCCCTGGGCATCGAGCAGACCGCCGTCCGCTTTACCCGAGGAAACTTGAACAAACGGGATCTGTTTATCCTCGAAGACCGTAGCATCAGGACGGTCTTCCGGAGGACGCCATTCGGTAAACAGGCGGTTGACGGATTCCAGCAGCCGCGGCGCGGACCGGAAATTCGTCGTCAGCGGATAAGGCGTTCCGAATTGGCCAATATAGTCTTGCGCCTTTCGGTAAGTGGCAATATCGCCGCCGCGGAAACTGTAGATCGCCTGTTTCGGATCGCCCACAAAAAACAGGATGTGACCGGTTGACGGATCGCCGAACAGATTTCTGAATATCTCATACTGGATCGGATCGGTATCCTGAAATTCATCCACAAAAGCGGCTTTGAACTGCGTCCGGATCAAATTCAGCAGGGAATCGCTTTTCGATAAAGCCGCGTTCATGCGTTGAAGGAGATCATCATAGGTCTGGAAATTTTCCTCCTGTTTTGCAGCTTCGAAACGCCTGGCGATTCGGACCGCGGCATAATACGGCAGGACCCGGATGAAACGCCGCTTCAACTCATTGAAGCGGCGGACTTTACCGATCCATTCCGAATTCCCTTCGGCGACAGCACTTTCGGCAATTTCCGTCAATTTCTGCAAAATCCGGTCATCGGTCTGATCGATGCCGGCGCCCGACTGCTGCCAGGAGTCGAATTCACTCTTCATAGCAGAAGCCGCGCCGCCGGGCAGCAGTTCCGCGGCATATTCTGCCCGGATTTGTTCGAGCAGACTTTTCAATTCGTCGAATATCTCCGGAATATCCGTGCTGCCGGTTTCGGTCAGTTTCAAATCGGGGCGCGATACGACTTTATAGCAAAGAGAATCATTTACTATCGAGGTAAGAGATGAGTCGGAAGACTGCCGCTTTGCAACTGCGGTCAGCAGAGCCAGCATCAGCGGGCGTTTCTCCGTATAAAGCATCCGACGCAGGAAATCGGACTCCAATGCCAGGAAGGTGCTTTTGTCATTCCGGATTTCGGTGTTGAACAGAAGCCCGCTTTCGAACGCGTATTGCTGCAGCATCCGCTGGCAGAAGCCGTGAATGGTGAAAATCATGGCATTATCAAAAAGCAGCAGAGCCCTGCGGATTCTCAGGCCGATCACGTGGTCACGCATTTCCGGACTTTCGCCGGAACGCGTGTTCCGTGCTTCGCTCAGGGGCTCTTCGATTCGTTTGTAATCGCTGGTAATCTCTTTCGCACGGTCGGTTTTTTCGGCGTTTTCCGGCCCGTATTTCAGCAGCTCACGATTTTCGAAAAACTGCAGTCCCAGAACCAGAATCTGGCGGATCCGTTCTTTCAGTTCCGCCGTTGCCGCATCCGTGAAAGTCACCACCAGGATGCTCTCCACAGGGAGTCCGTCGGGATTGTTTTTCCACCCGGCGACGAGGCGGAGATACAGGTTCTGTATCGTGTAGGTCTTACCGGTTCCCGCAGAGGCCTCGATCAGCCCCAGTCCGGACAGTTCAATCTTCTTTTCCATCGTCATCTTTCCATTCTCCTCCTCTGCCCCTGGAAAAGCCGAAAACCAGATTGGCCAGCTTCGTAAACTCTTCATACACAGACGACAGATCTTTGCTGTCCAATTCAAAAAACAGTTTCACAGCCGAATTATTCAAATCGCTGCTCTTGTAGCTTTTCTCTGCATTGCTGACGAAACGGACATCATCCTGATCTCTTCTCCGAGCCTGAGACACTCCTGCACCGGGGAAAAAAGCCAGCGGACGATAATGTCCACGCCCAAAATAATCCACGAGCTCAGCCAAACGTTTTCTCGCGGTTGTTCTGACTTCGTCGGCGGGATCACCCTCCTCGTAATAGGGCGGCGAATCGGATTCCGTTCCGTTCGGACTGACCGGATCCAGATATTTTCGCTTAAAGGTTTCCGCATGATTGTCCTGTTCCTGCCAGAAACAGAAACGGGACCGTCCGGCATTTCCCGATGCACACAGGATCAGATGTTTTATATAGAATTCGATCAGCTTGCCCGAAAGGGAAGAAGCATTTTCCGACAATACATGCAGCTGCCGGCTTTGTGCTTCGACCTGAATGCTTCCCTCGATCGTGATCCCATGAAAGGGGACGGAGACCTCGACAGGGATGGTCGGTTTCAGCCATTCGGCAGGAATTTCCTCGATCAGGTGAATAATATCATCCAGTTCAGTCTTGCCGATGCCCCCGACCGCAAGCATATTGGTTTTCCGCAGCCGGTCGGTCAGCACGGCCAGGTGTTCTTTGGACTGCAATAAATCCGGCTGTTCCCGCAGCTGATTCAATACGGCTTTGCGGAGGTTTGATTTTGCGGACTTGTCCGGCTCAACCGTTTCCTCATCATTCAGGGTGATTTTCTCATCATACTGGGCACCCAGATGGAGAACATTTTTCAGATAATATTCGCAGGGATTCCGGTAAAATTCGATCAGCTGATCCGGTGATATCTTCTCCGGCACCGCCACATCTTTCTGGTCCGCAGCGGGCAGCAGATCGCGGACCGGCGGCTTATCCCCGCATTCGACCTGAGCCGCGGAAAAGTTTTTCCGGGAATAAGAATAATATTCCGGGTTATCCTGAAAATAAAGAGGATCGTAACTTCTCAGTTTCTGATCCCGGATAAACTGGTTGCTCCAGGCGGGGAAAGTCGCATTGAGAGTATCGATCAATTCCTTGACCGGCACGGCTGGCTCCTGTTTTTTGCCCGTGAGCTGGTTTTTCCCACGATAAAACAGCAGGAGGTGTTCCCGTGCCGCCAGCAGGGCTTCCAGAAAAATAAACCTGTCTTCCGCCGCCGGCGAACGTTCCAAGGAGATCCGCCGCTTCTTCGCCGGGATGATATTGAATCCGGAATTCAGTTCTTTCCTGGGAAAACTCTGCTCATCCAACCCCAGAACAGCAATGACTTTCATAGGGATGCTCCGCATCGGCATCAGCGAACAGAACGTGATTTTCCCCCGCAGAAACGGTTCCTGGATCCCGGTCGGAAGCAGCATTTTTTCCAACAGATAACTGGCCAGACGCAGATCCGCATCATGCCAATCCTGCCAGAGCTCATCTTCACCCTGCCGCTTCAGCAGAGTCAGGGTTCCGCGGATGGCCGACAGTTCCTTGTAATTCCGGGAACCCGACTCGAACAGCATATCGGTCAATTCCTGGATCAGTGTGCTCCACTCGGACAGCGAATGGCTGCAGGTCATCCGGTGATGAAAATCGATCAGCATGTGCAGGAATGCGGCAAAATTACCCGCGGTTTTGCTTTTCAGACCTTCCGCACCATCGAAAGGATAAACCGCCTCCTCGTTTTCCGACAGGGGTTCCTCTGCCGTTGCGCATCCCAGGATCAGCCGGTCCAGCGCCGGTTCCCAGCTGAACTCATCGAACGGGGCACCCGACATTTTTTCATGATGCTCGGCATTGATTCCCCAGCAGACCTTCAGCGAACTGACCCAGCTCCGGATATCTTCCAGATCCTGCCGGCTGAACTTCCATCGGGCCGCCAGTTCCGGATTTTCGAACAGATCCAGTATCGTTTCCACCTCGAATTTTCCATTCAGCAGCTGCATCACCTTCAGCAGCGTATCCGCACAGATGTTCTGCTTGCGCTTGCTCCGGTCCGCTATCGTAAAATGATTCCGCAATTTGCTTTCCGTTCCGCCGAATACTGCCTGGATATAAGGCTCGAAAACGCCGATATCCGGCGCCATCACCAGAATGTCCCGAGGTTCCAGCTTCTCATCTTCCAGCAGACGCAGCACCTGGTCATACAGCACCTCCACCTGCCGCAGGTCATTATGGCAGG
>JAZUCR010000778.1:0-9362 GCA_045639225.1 Victivallales bacterium | reverse complement strand
GCTGTTCTTCAATTCGAAGGGGGAAATATCACCGGATTGTTCCACCAGCTCGGTTGCAGGATAGAATCTGGTCGAATTATACCGGATCACATCGGGATTTTTGCCGCGGGCGGAAATCCGTTCGAAATACCCTTCCGTCCCGAAGATCCGGTAGGAATGCGGTCCTATTTTGGCCCGGCAGCGGCCGTTGCGCATGACCCGGATGACAACGCCGGAATCAGTTTGGAACTGCGCGCACTGCATGTCGTCTTTCTTGAAATTGCCGTATGCGGACGGATCGGCCTGAGGCCCGGTGCCGAAACAGGAAACGCGGGTCAGGTCCTCGTCCATGAATGCCAGCAGGGGTCCGAGCGAATGGGTGCAGTAACGGATCGGACAGAGCAATTTTCTCCAGTTCCCGTTTTCTGTCAGGGCCTTTGAAATTTCGCTTCCCGGGATGGACCAGTGGATATATTCTGCTTCCATGCAGTAGGGCCGGCCCAGAAAACCGAGTTCGACCAGATGTTTCATCATGATGGCATAGCGGGTGAAATTCGCATTGGCCCCCGTGCAGAAGACCGCTTTGGATTCCCCGACCGTCCGCCAGAGCAGGTCCGCTTCCTCAATGGTTGCGACTACGGGGATGTCGCTGAGCACATGGATATTCCGTTTCAGTGCCTCCGCACAGAACTTGGCGTGGATATCGGCGCCGGTTTCCACCAGGATCACATCCAGCGTGGCTTCCTTGAGCATGGTCTCATAGTCTTCATAAAAGACCGTGTCCGGGAAGATCTCCTTCATGGGACGGTCCATCAGGAATTTTGTTTCATGCCAGTTCGCCGGAATAATGTCGCATGCGGCGGCCGGTATGACCTGATCCGGGAATGCTTCCGCTGCGAGTTTGAACATAATACGTCCGCGATGACCCAGTCCGACCACTCCGACTCTGAACTTTTTCATATTTCCTCCGTTGTTTTTCCGGAATATCAAAAGTAAATTACTCTGTTTTTTTCCAAAATCAAGGATCCGGATGGGGTAAGATTCAGCAAATAATGAGGTACGATCCGGCATATGATTTGCTTTTTTTAGCTGGATATGCTATATTATTCGGTATGAATGCGAAATATGAATTCCGTCATGTCGAACTGAGCCGGAAGTCCGGCGCTTCAGTTTCGGAAGATTCCTGGATACTGACGTCCCCGGTCTCAGATGAACCGGGCTTGCTGCGTTTGCTTTTTTACTTCGATTCCACCGGATCCGGAGGCTGGCGTTTCAGCAATGCGGGAAGACATTGTTTTGTCATATCCATGGTGGAAAGCGGAACGTTCATGGTCCGCTCATCAGCCGGCGTGGAAATCTTGAAACGCGGCGCCTGTTCCGTGCCAGGTCCTCCGGAACCGGTAAACAGTGTGGAGTCTTTGACCCCTTGGGAAAAGACGCATCGGGTCGGGGTCGGTTTTGCCTGCAGCCCCACCAGTCTGGCGCTGGTTCGGTGCCTGTTCCCAGCCCGCAGGATCCAATGCGGCAATCCGGATGCCGTAATTTGCATATTTCAGCGGATTCTGGCGGAAATCACCGACGGGAACTGCCGCAGCAGCGTGTTTTCCACTCTTCTTTTCGAACTGATGCAGGAATTGCATTATCAATATCAGCGGAGACAGACCCCGGACCGGTTGTCCATGGCGCTGGATTTTATGCATGCGAATCTCAACCGTCCGGTAAGCATGGAAGAAACCGCCCGCCACTGCGGTCTGTCGGTCCGCGGCCTGACCGAACTTTTCCGGAGACAGCTGGGGGAGAGTCCTGGCCGCTATCTGCTGCGGCGAAGGGTTTTATTCGCCCGCGAGCTGTTGGCGCTGAATACTGTGACGATTTCGGAAGCCGCTCAGCGTGCCGGTTTCTGCAATTCCTCCTATCTATACCGTCTGCTCAAGAAATTTCCGGAACCGGATCCGCAGCGGTGACCGGGTGTAGTCAGGCTCCGATTGCCGCCCGGCAGTTGTAAATCATAAAGACGATATACATCAGGAGCAGGACAAACCCGTATCCGCGTTTGAACGTTTTTTTACCGGCAGCCATGAACATGATAAGTGCCAGTCCGGTCACTCCCATGGCAGCCAGATTGAAGATCCCGACACCGTTCAGATCCAGCGGCAGCGGCGTGATGCAGGACGTTACTCCGAAAATCAGCAGAATATTGAAAATATTGCTGCCGATGATGTTGCCGAGCGCGATGTCATTGCGCTTTTTTATCAGACCGGTGATCGTGACTGCCAGTTCCGGCACGCTGGTGCCGAACGCCACGATCGTGGACGAAATCACCAGCATGCTGATCCCCAGCCGCTGTGCACCCCAGACTGCCGGATCGACCATGCCTTTCGAGCCTGCCGTGATCAGAACAATTCCCATCAGAAGAATGGCCGGATCGAGCCAGACCCTGTTTTTCTGTTCGCTTTTTCCTTCGGCGGCAGCATCCCGACCGCGGCTTTGTCGGAACAGCTGGAAAAGATAAAAGGCACAAAGCGCCAGCAGAAGGATCCCGCCCCGGAAATCAATGCCTCGAAGATCATTTCCCGGTGAACTCCTCAGCGGAATTGCGAACAGACCCGCGCAGATCAGATAGACCAAAATCATGAATAACCCGTCCCGGGTCAGCATTTTCCGGTCGAACGGCATTGCGCCGATTCCGCAGATCCCGATTGCCAGGATCAGCGAGATATTGGTCACGTTGCTGCCGACGATGTTGCCGATGATGAAATCACCCTGACCCCGGATCCCGGCATAAACGCTGCTCGCCAGTTCCGGCAGCGAAGTCCCGATGCTGACCAGCGTCAGACCGATCACCAGTTCGGAAACGCCCCAGGAACGGGCAATATTCGCAGCCGCATCGACAAAGAGATCGCTCCCTTTCACCAGCATTGCGGTTCCAATGACAAATATCAATATATTGAGCAGCAGGTCCACCGCCAGCTGACCCGTTTGAACGCAGAACATTACCGTCCCTTTCTCGTTTATCTTATTGGCACCGTAACATACTCCGCTCGGGGCGTTCGTGCAAGCTGGAAAAACGTTTTTTACCTGTTTTTTTTCATTTTCCTCAGGATTCCGGATGCGGGGCAGCGGAAAAAGAACCGGGGCCGGCAAAACCTTTGCGTTCTGCTGCAGCCCCTGAATTGCATCCGATTAACGGATCACTGTTTCGGTGGCGGCTGTTTTCCCGCCGTTTCCTCCTGATCCTTTTTTTGTTCTTTTATGATTTCACGGACGACCGCAAAAACGATTCCGAGGATCATTCCGACGATGACGATGCCGCCGATTATGATAAGAGTCAGTTTCATGATTTTCAACCTTTCAATGGTTGTTCTTGCCGGATCCGCCGTCGTGACGGTCGGCACAGACACAGTAAATAAAGATGAAGAGCGATACCGCGCCAAGCGTGGCAAAAGATATAATCACAAGATCGCTGATGCTCATGATTTCTCCTGATAATTATTGATTGTAAAATGCTTGTGCCGCTCGCGGCTCCGCAGTCCGGAGTTGCCGCGACGGTTTCAGGAGAGGCTCAGAGGTCCGGCCCGCACCGGACAGGACCGGTTGCGGAAAGAATGAAAAGACGGATTCCTGCACGGATTCAGTCCATCGGAATTATTCGGAACCACCACCGGAAGAATGGGGGACGAGATCAGCGTACAGACTGAATTCGATTGGGAATTGCGACGGTTGTTCTGACGACCGTTCGGACGTGCAGTCCGGATTTTCTGCAGTGCATGGACTCGGAGATTCCGGATCGACGGAAACCAGACGTCATGCCGGATGCGTTTATAAGTTTGACGGGACGATGGAAGCGGAGTATCCGATGTTTTACAGACTGAAACGGCGGCCAGTTCTCCTGCCGTGAAAACCAGTCGTGTCAGCAGCAGCGCGAGACTGACCGGCAGCAGCCGCCCGGCGATTTGCCGGAAAGATCGCTGGAACCGGATGACGCTCATTTAGCTGTCCCGTTTTTGGGTGCGGCGGGGACAGGAACTTTCTTATTCGATGCTGCGGATGGTTTTGCCGCAGGAAGCGGAGGCATCAGCGGAACTTTTTTGGCGGTGGTGAACCGCAGGAAAACAAACCAGTTGCGGAAATTGGAACTTGCGGTTTTGACAATGATCTGATTGCGGCCTTTTTTGAGCTGGACCGGCATGTTGGATCCATCGGCACGGGCCGGCGTTTTCGCTTTGGAAACGAAGACCTGCTGTCCGTTCAGGAAAACCCGCCCGTACTGCTGGATCCCGACCAGCATCCGGGCATCGGGATAATCTTTATCAACTTCGATTTCCGCAGCGAGCCAGGCTGCGGCTGCTGCCTGGTTTTTCCGGAAGGTTTCGGTCAGATTGATCCTGCCGTCATTGCTGAGCGATTGCAGATACTGCCAGCGGAAACCCGCCGGAACCATCTGGAAAGAAACCCCCGCGGTCTCCGGGTTCATGCAGGTCTGCGCCAGAACGGTGGAAAGATTGAACTGCTTGGCGATGACTTTCAAATCGAAAAAACCGAGCACGGCCCAGTCATGAATGAACATCACGCGGCGTTTCTTCGCGTTGAATTTCCCCTCGGTCAGCCGGGTGACGGGTGGTGCGGCGACTTTATCCGGCAGGATCCGGACCTGTGCCGCCTGGGAGATCCTGGCTCCGCCCTGAACTTTCACCTGCTTTTCCGTTTTGCGCTTGACCATGTCGGTATTGTCAACCCGGATGCTGCGGCCTTCTCCGACTGCGATCAGGAGCGTATTGATGCCTTCCGACAACGGATTCCGCAGAAACGTGAAGACGGCGGCCAGCAGGATGAAGATCAGAAAAAAGATCAGGTATCTTGTTTTCATAAAACCTCCGGCAGTGGTCAGTTTGTCAGTTGGTTTCTGTTTTCATCGGCTCATGGAAATGATAAAGTCCCGTGTTGAAATCGGGACCCCAGCCGATGACGCGGTCGAAATCGTCGAATGCGATCGGGGTGCATTCATCCCGCATGATCATGCCGTCCATCCAGCTCTGTCTGGTGTAGTAGAAGAAAACTTTATCCGTGCAGTAGGACTCCCCTTTGACGGGTTCACCCATGATCTCCAGAACCTGTTTTTTCGTCATGCCCTTGCGGATTTTGGCCAGGTTTTTCTCGTTGCGCGCGATTTCCTCATAGAAACAGGAACACAGCGCAAGTCCCAGTAAACCGGCGCCGATCAGTTTAAGCATGTTTGAGAAAAGGTGTTTTTTCATAATGGGGTTACTATATCACCTGATTGAAAAATATGCAAATGGTTTACAAATCAAAAATACTATTTCTTTCCCGGTGTCCATAGACCGAATGGACGATTCCCAGATACGCCATGGTGATGATCAGGAAAGTTCCGCCGTAACTGACCAGCGGCAGCGGCAGACCGGTTACCGGACTCATCCGGATGCACATGGCGATGTTCACGTAGATATGGAAGAACAGCAGCATGGCCGTACCGACGCAGATGAACCTTCCATACTGATCCGGCGCCAGCAGTGCGGTCCGCAGGACGGCCAGAAGCAGCAGAATGAACATCAGCACGACTGTGACCGAACCGAGAAAACCGGTCTCTTCCGCAATGACCGGAAAAATGAAGTCCGAATTGGAAACGGTCCGCGGCAGGTAGCCCAGCAGATTGTGTTTGCTGTTCATGAATCCCCGTCCGGCAAATCCGCCGGCTCCCACGGCGATCTCCGACTGATACTGTGTCCAGCCTCGGTTCTGCCGATCACGTTCCGGGTTGAAAAACACCATGATCCGTTCTTTCTGATACGGTTTCAGACACTGAAATCCGATCGGCAGGAGGATCGCTCCGACCGCCAGAAAGATCAGCAGATACCGCCATTTCAGCTTGGCGGCGAAAATCATGCCGGCAATCGGCACGGCCATCGTCGCGGCAGTCCCCAGATCCGGCTGCAGACAGGTGATACCCGCCGGAATCGCCGCCAGCATTACTGTCAGCAGCAGCCACAGCGGATGATTGATATCGACCTTTTTAGCGGAAAGAACCCACGCCGCCAGCAGGATCAAGGCAAATTTCGCCAGTTCCGACGGCTGAAACGTGATGCTGCCGACCGCCAGCCAGCTGCGCGCTCCGAAGAATTTCTGTCCGAAAAACAGCACGGCTACCAGCAATACCAGCGAAAATGGATAAAGGACCGCGGAAAGCAGACCGCACCACCGGTAATCCAGAACGGAGAAGAACAGCCACAAACTTCCCCCCACCGCCATATAGGTCAGATGCCGTTTCCAGTAGATGACTGCGGCAATCCCGCCTGCCTGCTGCCCGGTCCCGTAGATGAACATCTCCCCGAAGGTCAGCAGTACCAGCATCGGTATGATCATCAGCCAGTCTGTCCGGTACAGCAGAATCCGGAAAAACATCCTGACCATCCGGACCCCCGCCGGAGCGGCACTGTCGGATGGTTCCAGATCCGGTTCCAGATTCAGCAGCGGCGGACGGTTGATCATGAAGGATTCCTTCGTCTGGGGAACGCGTCAGCGTTCGAAAGTCTGAGCCCGCTTCGGACCGACCGAGATGATGCCGATCTTCGTTTCCAGCAGTTCGGCCATCCGGAGCAGATATTTCTGCGCATTGGCCGGCAGATCGTCCCAGCACTGGGCGGAAGTGGTATTCTGTTTCCAGCCCGGCATCGTTTCATAAACCGGTTCGACCCGGTTGAGTTCTTCGGTATCCGCCGGGAAATATTCGGTGACCTTGCCGTCGATCTTATAGGCAGTGCAGAGCTTGACTTCATCCAGATCATCCAGCACATCCAGCTTGGTCACGGCCAGATAGTCGACTCCGTTGATGAAGCAGCTGTGCCGGCAGGCCACGATGTCCAGCCAGCCGCAGCGGCGCGGACGGCCCGTGGTGGCGCCGAATTCGCCGCCTTTGTTGCGCAGAGCATCTCCTTCGGCATTCTTGAGCTCGGTCGGGAAGGGGCCTTCGCCGACGCGGGTGGTATATGCTTTGATAACGCCCCAGACACAATCCACTGCGCGCGGAGGAATGCCGGTTCCCGGGCAGGCTCCGCCGCTGGTCGTGTTGCTGCTCGTGACGAACGGATACGTGCCGTGGTCGATATCCAGGAACGCACCCTGCGCACCTTCCAGCAGGATCTTCCGTCCGGCTTTCACGGCCTTGTGGACCGTGACCACGGAATCCTGAATATACGGTTTCAGATATTCGCAGGCCGCCCAGACTTCGGCGAACGCCTTGTCCGCATCCAGCGGGGTGGCGCCGAGCGGACCGTAAGTCGTATTGTAGGCAGCCGCTTCATCGCGGAAATGCTGTTCGAAACGTTTCTTGTCCAGAATTTCGATCGCACGCAGACCGGTTCTCGCCATTTTCGAGGTGTAGGCAGGACCGATGCCGCGCATGGTGGTGCCGATCTTCTTATTCGGATCGGCCTTCATTTCCTTGAAGGCATCCAGCAGCTTGTGCCACGGCATGATCAGATGGCAGCGCGAGGAGACCTGGAGTTTTTCCACGGAAACGCCGCGCGCGGTCAGATTGTCCATCTCTTTTTTCAGTTCCAGCGGGTCCACCACCACGCCGTTGCCGATGATGCAGTCCGTGCCCGGATGCAGGATCCCGGACGGAATCAGATGCAGCACGAATTTTTCCGCTCCGATCTCGACTGTATGTCCGGCGTTGTTGCCGCCCTGATAACGGATCACCACTTCGGCGTCGCGCGTAAGCACATCGATGATTTTTCCCTTGCCTTCATCGCCCCATTGCATACCGACTAATACACTGACTGACATTTTCACATTCCCATTTTATTTGTTGCGGTTTTTCCCACCATGCTGTTTAACATAACTGCCTTTGCGGTTTTTTCAACCGGGGAAAAGAAAAAACAGGGGAAAGCGGCACTTTCCCCTGTCCCTGTATTGCAGAATTACTTGATCCCGAGCACTTCCAGCGTGTTGCGCGCGATCATCAGCTCTTCGTTGGTCGGCATGATGATGGCTTTCCATTTGCTGTCGGCCGTGGAGACCACGCATTTCTTGCCGCGGACGTTGTTCTTTTCCGCATCGATCTTGATCCCGAGGCAGCCGATGGCGTCCACGATCATCTGACGGATTTCCTTGGAGTTTTCGCCGATGCCGCCGGTGAAGACCAGCGCTTCCGGATTGCCGACCAGCACATAGTAGGCTCCGATGTATTTGACCACGCGGCGGACGAACATTTTGAGCGCCAGATCGGCTCTGCCTTTGCCTTCCAGAGCGGCCGCCTGGATGTCGCGCATGTCGCCCGTTCCGATCCCGGCCACGCCGAACAGACCGGATTTCTTGTTCAGGATCGTGTCGACTTCCTTCGCGGTGCTGCCGAGCTCGACCATCCGGCATACAGCCGCCGGATCCATGTCGCCGCTCCGGGTGCCCATCATCAGACCTTCCAGCGGGGTCAGACCCATGGTCGTGTCGATGACTTTGCCGTTCTTGATCGCCGCCATGCTGCAGCCGTTGCCCAGGTGGCAGGTGATGATGTTCAGATCTTCGACTTTCTTGCCGAGGAATTCAGCCGTCGAATCGGTCACAAAGTGATGGCTCGTCCCGTGGAATCCGTATTTGCGGATGCCGTGTTTTTCATAGTATTCATACGGGATCGCATAGAGATAGGCTTCCGGCGGCATGGTCTGGTGGAACTGCGTGTCAAACACGGCCACGTTCGGAACTCCGGCAAAGATCTCTTCGCAGGCTTCGATACCCATCAGGTTTGCCGGATTGTGCAGCGGGCCCAGCGGGAAGCATTCGCGGATGATGTCTTTCACGCCCTTGTCCACTTTGACCGGCATCGTGATCTTTTCGCCGCCATGCAGCACGCGGTGACCGATCGCGGTGACTTCGGACAGGTTCTTGAGCACGCCGATCTTCGGATCGCACAGTTTTTCACAGACCGCCTTCAGGGCGTCGCCATGGTTCTGCACCTTCGGCGATTCTTCGAATTTGAAGCCGTCCGGACGCTTGTAGATCAGGTTCGGCTTGTCGGTTCCGACGCGTTCCACCAGACCCGATGCGATCACTTGTTCCGCCCCGTTGGACATGTCGAACAGGGTGAATTTCAGGGACGAACTTCCGGCATTGATTACCAGCACTTTCATTTTGACTCTTTCCTTTCTTTATTTTGTAAGATAGAAGATTTCCTTTTCCGGAAAATGTAAATATAGCATGTTTTTTTTAAAATAAAAGAGAAAAAGCGGTTTTTTATGAAAAAAACTTTTTTGGCAAGACCGTTTCCGCATGATGCCGCTGTTTACAAGCGGCGCTTTATGCGGTCACCGGCTGCGCTTCATTGCCTACAGCGCTCCGCTGATCCATGTCCTCCATAGCTCTCTGAGCGT
>JAZUCR010000777.1:0-2379 GCA_045639225.1 Victivallales bacterium | reverse complement strand
CCGCTTGTTCCGCTGCTTTATCGGCAAAGAAACCCGAGGCCGCGCCGACAAATTGCGCGGCAGGGAATTTCGCTCTGGCATTGTTCATGGCTTTTTCCGCTATCCCGGGCTGTCCGCCGAGCATGAAGATCCGATATGGCTTGGCACAGATCAGCGGAAACATATCCGTACCGTTGACATTTTCGGGAACCGGGAACCGGCGGATACGTCCTGCCAGACGCACTCCGCTGCCGTCCGGCCATACCGCATCCGCCTCATTCATGATCCGGACATATTCCTGGTCGCGGCAGGCAATATTCAGGCAATGCGCATTGACGAAGGCCCCGAAACAGGAACGTTTTTTCACCATGGCATCGAGCTGATCGAGCGCCTGCGCCATCGTGACATTGTCGCACGGCACGCCGAAGATTTTCGGCCGCAGCGACAGGCTGATGAACGCCGAAGCGGCATTTTCCCAGGTGTAGAGCGAAGCACGCTCGCGGCCGGCTTTGCTGAGCTGTTCCCGCTTCTTTTCCGAGGTGAGCAGTTCTTTAAGAGCATCCGCAATCTCTTCCGGCCGGTTCGGATCGAACAGCAGAGCCGCGCCTTCGCCGATCTCCTTGAGGGAGGAACAGTTGGAACAGGCACAGGGCACGCCGCAATTCATTGCCTCGATCAGGGAAAGCCCGAATCCTTCGAAAAACGAGGGGAAGACATAACACGCGGCATGGCTGTAAAGCGAGCGCAGCAGTTCCGCCGGAATGAAGCCGGGAAAATGGATATTGCCGGAACATGGCGACTCTGCCGCAGCCTGAAAAACCGCGTCCGAACCGTTCCATTCGGCGCCGGGGAGCACCAGATCATACCGGTCGGTGATTTCCCGGGGCAGGGCGCTGTAGGCCCGGATCAGATTGACATGATTCTTGCCCGGATGCTCCAGTCTGGAAATATAAAGAATAAAGGGTTTCGTGATATGATGTTCCCGCAGCCATTCGCCCGCATCGGCGCTTTGCGCTTCCGACGGCAGGGAAAGACCGTCGGGAATGACCGCGATCTTCTGTGCCGGGATCTTCCAGAACTGCTGCAGATCGGCCGCCGTCGAATGACTGATCGCAGTCACATTCTGCGCCTTGCGCACGAAATGCGGCAGCAGATGCTTGATATAAAACATCCGGAACGCATCATACTTGGTCGCCACATGATATTGGGAAAGATCATGAACGATCGCCGCGGTGAAGATCGGATAGCGGCACAGCGCCCGGCGGTTGGCGGCACCGAGGATCATCATGTCATAATCGCGGAACCGGATCCGGAACGGCAGAATGAACAGATGATAGATCATTGAAAACAAAGCTTTGCGGCAGAATCGCGGCAGAATGATCTTCGGGTAATCCGGAAAAAATTCCGCGGCATCCGCTTCGACGATCAGGGTAAGGTCCTGTTTCTGCTCCTTCAGGGCCGCGACCAGATGTTTCACGTAAACCGAGATGCCGCTTTTGCCTCCGTCGAACGGAACACATGAGAATAATATTTTCATGACTGAACTCTCCTGATCAGTTCTTCGATCTTTTCCGGAAACAGCGATGGAGCGAAACGTTGTGCAGCGAGCGTCCGTCCGGCTTCCCCCATCCGTGCGCGCAGAGCCGGATCATGGTAAAGCTGTTCGAGTTTTTCCGCCATTTCCGCGGTATTTTTTTCGGGAACGATAAAGCCGTTGACCTGATCCAGCAGCCATTCGCGCACGCCGCCGACGTCAAAAGCGATCACTGGCTTGCCGCAGGCGGCGGCTTCCGCGCCGGAAAGCCCGAACGGTTCCTGCCAGCGGGACGGAAACACCAGCACATCGCAATCGCGCAATGCCGCCGCGGGATCGGTCAGCCAGGAGGTGAATTCGATCCGGGATCCCAGCTCCATTTCCCCGGCGCGTTTTTCGAGCATCGGACGGTCGAATCCGTCCCCGGCGATCTTCGCATGCCAGGGGATCGTCAGCCGGTGCAGCGCTTCCAGCAGCAGATCGCAGCCTTTGCCCCGGATCAGCTGTCCCAGAAACAGAATTTTCAGTTCATTCCCCGCAGACGGAACACGATCGGTTCCGGCACCGGCTTCGATCACCGGCCCGATCAGATGGATCCGCTCGGGCACAAATCCGTTGCGGATGAGATTATCCCGCATGAATCCGGAAAGCACCACTGCATGATGTCCGCGCAGTTCGGCGAGCAGTTTCCCTTGTCCGCGGCGGAGATGTTTCCAGTGCCGCGGATGAGAGATCCTGGCGCAGACCGCACAGCGGCAGGGGGAATAGGCCCGGTGACAGTTGATCCGGCCGAACGGCGTGTAATAATGCCGCCGGGGACAGTAGAGATCGTGGTCATGGGCCCAGAAGACCAGTTTTTCGCCGAA
>JAZUCR010000776.1:0-7046 GCA_045639225.1 Victivallales bacterium | reverse complement strand
ACCGATCATGAATAAGACGATTTTGAAGCTGATGTGCGCAATGATTGCGACTGGACTGCTGGCTGGATGCGCGGGATTTTTCCGGTCGGAAAAAAAGGAAAGTCCGGTTCGGGTCTCGCTGTCCGAGGCGGTGCGGAGAGGTGATCTGGATCAGGTGAAATCCTGTCTGGACCGGGGCGAGGATATCGAGAAATCCGACCGGCGCGGGAGGACAGTCCTGCATATCGCCGTGATGGTCGAAAAACCGGAAGTTGCTCGGTATCTGCTCGAACATGGGGCAAATGTCAACCGCCAGGATGACGAAGGACGGACTCCACTCCATATCGCCGCCATACTCAAAAACGACGGGCTCGTCAATCTGCTGATCGAACACGGCGCCGATCGGCAGATCCGGGATGTTTACGGCAGGATCCCCGGTGACCGGACACCGGTCTCACGGGCGCAGAAAGCGGCGAGGCGGAAACAACTGCGGAAGGAACGGAAGGCACGTTCCAGACAAAAAATCCGCTGGAAAAACAGCGAGTGAATATTGCGAGGTAATGCGGAGAAATGCGATTCACAGCAAAAATGATGATGTTTTTCATGTTCTGCTCCCTGACCGGAGCGGAGCCGGATTTCTATGTCTGGCAGCGCCAGCATACGCCGAAAATGCAAGTTGCGGTCATGGAATTTTACCGCATTTGTCCCGGACGGCTTTATTTTCTCGCCGGGGAACTGGAAAACGACGGCCGCATTACCCGGATCCTGCCCTTGAAAATCATTGATTTTGCTCGGTCCGTTCCTGTGATTCGGGTTCATGTGAAGAATCTGGAGAAGACTCCCGCGGTTCTGGCGGGGGAGATCGTCAAGCTATATGCCCCGTGGAAAGCGGCGAATGCGCTGCAGATAGACCTCGATGCGCCGGAATCCAGACTGGATTATTATCGGAACGTCATGCTCGAATTGCGGAAGAAACTGCCGGGAACCGGACTTTCCGCGACGGTGCTGCCGTGCCATCTGAAACATACCGCCGCTTTCCGCGCACTGGCGTCCGCCTGTGATCATTACGTGCTTCAGGTGCATGGATTGGCGCGCCGGAACAAGGTATGGTCGATTTACGATCATGGGGAGGCGATCCGGGTTGTCACGCTGGCAAAGTCGCTGAAACAGCCGTTCAAAACCGCACTGCCGCTTTACTGCAATCAGATCGGCGAACAATGGGTCAAGCCCGATTTGGCGAAGGTGAGCAAACTGGCGGCGGTCTGCGGCGACGTGATCGGCTTCCGGCTGGGCATCCCCGGCGACGGTTTCGCCCTGGATCTGAAAACCGCTCTCCAGGTTTGCAAAGGACAGGGCTACGCCCCGAAACTGGAAACTCGCTGGGAACGGAAACCGGGCGGGGCGTGGCATCTTTTCATCCGGAACCGCGGATTTTTCGCGGAGAGAATCACGCTTTCGCTGGATTTCAAAGAACCGCCGACGGACATGGATACGTTCAACCGTGCGCGTCTGAACGGCAAACGCAATGAACTGACGCTGATCCTGCCGCCGTCGGGAACGGAGAAACCGTATCTGTGGGTGCGGACCGGCTCGAATGAAAAGCCAATGATAACGATTCAGATACGAGGAGGAAACAAGTTATGAAATACCGTCTGCAAAATGTTTTTCTGCTGCTTTCATCGGCGGCAGTGTGTCTGCTGCCAACCGAAAGTCCGGCGTGCGGACCGTATTTTCAACCGCATTACATCAACGGGCGGTCGCCGTATCCGACTGTGCTGCACCGGAAAATGGCGGTTCGGCGTCTGATCGCGGATCTGGAAGATCAAATCCCTTCCGTTCCGAAAATTCCGGACGGAGTTACGTGGAAAACCGCAATCGAGCAGGACTTTACCGCCGCGGTTGATCGGTATCTGCCGAAATTTGATCCTGATGAAAAGCAGAAACTGATCCGGGATTATCTGAAATTCATGCAGGACCGCCGGACTGGTCTTAAAGAAACCATCAAGGATTTTCCGAAACTGCCGAAAGAACTGATGGAATTCACGCTCTATCGGACGGGGGTTGCCGAAATGAAACCGGACGGCAAGGAGATTCCGCCCTCGTGGAAAAAACTGCTGGAACTGCCCCGCGAAGCGCGGCATTTCCGGACGGTCTGGGTGTATTTCATGCTGGGGAATTATCTGAAACATGACTGCAGCCGGTATTATCAGGCCTGCCGTATGGCTGCGAGGGCAGGATTTGCCGATACGGCGGGGCTGGTCAAAGCGTCTTACAAGAACGAATTCCGTTTCACTGCCGACCCGGTCCGGAAAATCCATATGGCGCTCGAAGCCCAGAAGAACAGGCCGGACATGGAACTGCTGGCTGAGGGATACGATACTGTGGTTCCGAAATCCGATGCCGAATGTGCCGCCATGCTGGCGGACCCGCTGTGCCGGGAAGTGCTGGCGATTTTCGGCTGCAAGCGGAAGATTTTTCAGCAGGAAGTTTGGAAATACCAATTCAGGAACGCGGACATCCTGGCCTGGCGCGCCTACGAAGCGGGAGAAGTGGAAACCGCGGAAAAATATCTGAAGCTGCGTGTCCGCGACACTTTGCTTTCCACTTACATCGAGTCGAAAATCGCCCGGTATCACGGCAACAATGAACTGGCGATCCACAAGCTGCGTCAATGGCTGAAATTCGTGAAACTGATCGACCCGAAGGACCGGGCGGACATTGTCGAAATCAAACACGTCATGAGCGATCCGTTCAATACCGAACGGGCTTATCCGCTGGAGCAGGATGTTTACGGGCTGCTCGGCAGTGCGCTGGTTTACCGGCGGGATTTTGCGGAAGCGGCAAGGTTTTTTTACCGGGCGGGCCAGATCGAAGCCGATGTCATGTATATCGCGGAAAATCTCATGAAGCTGTCCGAACTGACCGCTTTCACCGATTCCATCTCCGAAGATCTGAAATCGAAAGATGAAGAAAAACGTCTGAATGCACAAAGCATCCGGCATCTGACCGCGCGCCGGGCGTTCCGGGAAGGGAAATTCGACATCGCGCGGAAATATCTGCCGGAGAAATTTAAAGAAATACTGGACCGGTATCTGGCCTTCATCCGGGCATCCAAAGACATTTCCAAGTCGGGGGATGAGAAGGCATTGCTGCTCTTCAATGCAGCCAAGATCATGCGCTGGTATGGGATGGAACTGTGCGGAACCCAGGGAGCGCCGGATGATTTTCCGTCCGGCGAGTGGGGTATTTCCGCCGATTTTGAGGACTGTCCATATTGCAAGTATGATCCTGAAACCGACCAGTGGACCAATATCTGTATGAAACACAGGAACGATTCCGAATTTACGGCAGGACAATCTGCCGAAACGCAGAACCATGTCTATTATCCCGATGAAAAAAGAATTTCTCCGGTTGTACCGCGTAATCAGCGGTTCCATTACCGTTACCGGGCGGCCGATCTGGCGCGTCAGGCGGCCGACCTGGCGCAGGATGAGGATCTGCGGGCGCTGGCCAATCTGTTCGGCGGGGAGTGCCTGCGTGTTCGGACGCCCCGCAAGGCGGATGTCTTTTACAAACGGCTGGTAAGAAATTCTCCGAACAGTGCCCTCGCTCAAATCGCGGACCAGCTCCGCTGGTTCCCGAATTGTCCTGCGCTGAAAAACGAATTCCGCAGCATCGAGCCATGCAAAACGCTCGACGAAGTGAAGGCCATAATGCGGCAGGCAGTCGAAGAATTGAATGAAACCATGAAGAAAAAAGCGGAAGACCTGCAGAAACAGACTCAGCGGAAACAGGCTGCGGACCGTTGGACGGTTCTCCCGGCGAAGATGCTGTAATTATCGGAGAAATCGCTCCCTTGAAATTGATTTCTCCATCTGGATATGGTAAATTACCTGCAATCCGGTAATGTTCTTGCCGTTTGAAAAACTGACCTGAAAATCGAAAGGAAGAGCCTGAATGATTTATGAGAAGAAGAAAACTTCATGCATTTCATTTCCGCTGGGCGGCATCGGTTCCGGTTCAGTCGGGATCGCCGGCAACGGCGCTTTGGTCGACTGGGAGATTTTCAACGCTCCCGCCAAAGGCAGTTACAACGGATTGTCGCATTTTGCGGTCCGCGCGGAAGAAGACGGAAAAGTCATCGATTTCCGGGTCTTGAACGGTGATCTCCCGCCCCATTATATCGGCGATTATTCTTTTGACCGGGGCCATCATGGATTCGGGTATGGTCCGGCGACCGCGACGCTGTGCAATCTGCCTCATTTCCGTTCTCATTCTTTCGAGGGCACTTATCCGGTCTGCAGGCTGGTTTTCGGCGGCGAAAATTTTCCTGCCCGGTGCGAGCTTACGGCGTGGAGCGTTCTCATCCCCGGAGAAAGCGCGCCGTCCTCGCTCCCTGCCGCCTTTTTCGAAGTGGAACTGGAGAATCATACCGACCGGACGGTCACCTATACCGTTCTTGGCGTTCTGTCGAATCCCTGGAGCGGAAAAAATGCTTCCGCTTACAATGAATTCCGTGGTAATGCGTTGACTTGTCATGACGGCTGCGGAACCGGCGATATCACGCTCGCGGTCGATTCGCCGGGAAGCACCATTTCGCATCAGACCTATTTCTACCGTGGCGGCTGGCGGGATGCTTTGGAGGTTTATTACCGGGATATGCTCGCCGGAGGCGATTTCAAGGAGCGGCTGTATCCGGAAAAGAAGGAGAACCCGGTCATGGACAGCGGTCTCACCGCTGCCCGTTTCACGCTTTCACCTGGAGAAAAAAAGACCACGCGTTTTGTGCTTTCCTGGCATGTTCCGTTCCGTACCATGGATGAGATCCCCGGCCGGAAGGAATTCGCGGAAGAACTGCATATCGAAAACACTTGGAAAAACTATTATGCCGTGCTTTGGAAAGACTCCAGGGATTCTTCCCGCTATGCATTGAAAAATTACCGCGAGCTGCGCGGCAAAACCTTCTGTTTCCGCGATGCGGTATTTTCCGGAACGGTGCCCGAGGTGGTCAAAGAGGCGGCCGCCGACAATCTCGCGGTGTTGAAAAGTCCCACCTGTCTGCGGCTGGAAGACGGCACTTTCTACGCCTGGGAAGGGGTCGGGACCCGGTACGGTTCCTGCGAAGGATCCTGCACCCATGTGCTCAATTATGCGCAGGCTCTGGCGTTCCTTTTCCCGGATCTGGAACGATCCATGCGGGAAAGCCATCTGAAATACAGTATCGACCGCTATGGCGGCAGCCATTTCCGGCTTCTCCTGCCTTTGGGGATCCATGCCACGGAAAAGGGGATGCGGCCCTGTGCTGACGGCCAGTTCGGCGATGTGATGAAGACCTACCGGGACTGGAAGATCGGCGGCGACGATGCGTTTATCCGGAAGTACTGGGACAAGATCAAAAAGACGGTCGAATATGCGTGGAGTCCGCACAATCCCGATCTTTGGGATCCGGAGGAATCCGGCGTGCTCACCGGACGACAGCATCACACGCTGGATATGGAACTGTTCGGCCCGAATTCCTGGCTGACCGGCCATTATCTCGGCGCGCTGGATGCGGCTGCCCGGCTGGCTGATTTTATGAGCGACACCGCTTTCGCAGGGAAATGCCGCGCACTGTTCCGCAAAGGAAAGGCATACGTGAACTCCTGCCTGTTCAACGGCGAATATTTCGCTCAGCAGATCGATTTGAAAGACCGCCGGATCATCGAGAAGTTTCAGGCGGAACATTATTGGAGTGAAGAACACGGGGAGATCAAATACCAGATCGCCGGCGGCTGCGGGATCGATGCCGTCCTGGCGCAGAATTACGCTGACCTTTATGGTCTGGATCCTATTTTCGAACGGAGAAAATACAGGAAGACCCTGCAGTCGATCTACAAATACAATTTCAAGAAATCCATGCGGGATTTCACCAATCTGTGGCGGGTCTACAGCCTGAATGATGAAGCCGGTACCATCATCTGTTCCTGGCCGAAAGGCGGCAAACCCGCCATTCCGCTGACCTATAACACCGAAACGATGACCGGTTTCGAATGGGCGTTTGCAACTGCGCTGGCTGCCCAGGGACAGGTCGGAAAATCCCTGACGGTTGCCAAGGCGGTCCGCGACCGTTTTGACGGAGTTAAACGGAATCCGTATAACGAATTCGAATGCGGCAGCAACTATGTCCGCAGCATGGCCTCCTACGGCCTCCTGATCGCCTTCAGCGGCTTCCGTTATGACCGCAATGCCGGAATGCTGGGTTTTTCGCCGGCAATGCCCGGCGTTTTCCAGTCGTTCTGGGCCTTGGGAGAGATCTGGGGAACTTATTATCAGGATGAAGTCCATGCCGTGATCACGCTGCTGCATGGTACTTTCACCCTGAAAAAACTGCAGCTGGACCGGCACTTCGATCCTGCACTCCTGCCTGTCGAACTGCATGCGGGCGATTCCCTGGAAATACCGTTTTCGTCTTGTCGTCCGTGATCCCGCGAAACCCCGTTTTTCAATGATTTTTATTCGCAAAATCCAATCGAATGACAACACCAACGGAAAAAGGAGACGTCATGGAAAATACTGCATTCACGAAGGAAGAACTGCTTCAGATCAGGGGCGATGTTCCCGTTGCTGATTTCAAGGATTTCTGGACGGCTCAATATGCAGCCGCCCGGGCGTGGAAAGTTTCTTATAAGGTTGAAGACGAACTCTGGTCGCCGCAGTCCGACTGCCGCATTTACCGGGTCCGTTTTACCTCGACCGATGGTTTTTCGATCGGGATGTGGATCGCCCGTCCCGCGGTGTCGACCGGGGGGACGCTTCTGGCGCACGGCTACGGCAATCCGGCGACTCCTCCCGTCGCTTCCAGTCCCGGCAGAACGATCGTCGAGCCCTGCGTCCGTGGCCTGGGGCTTTCCCAGTGCAAAGAGATCCCGTGGCAGACTGGAGCCCATGCCATGTACGGTTTCGATGATCCCGGACGGTATGTGATCACGGGCGGTGTCCGCGATCTCTGGATCGCCCTGACCATTATGATCGACATGTTTCCCGATACTGCGGACAACATCGTCTGCAGCGGCGGCAGTCTCGGCGGC
>JAZUCR010000775.1:0-1728 GCA_045639225.1 Victivallales bacterium | reverse complement strand
CCATCAATATCTCCAATGCCAAGCTGACCGGCAACATTGGCACCCTCTCCGGTGCTGCTATCCATGATGATGCCGCGACTTGCGCGACTATGGAGCGGGCGTTTCATCTGATGAATAGTTTATCACAATTCCACTCTCAGCGCTAGTGTTAATTCCTTCCGCGCAATCGACCGCAGTGCGCCGTTCCGCGCCTCGTAGCGGTCGGCGGTCGCCTCGTCGTCCGTGTCGAATCTCCAGCGGCTTTCGTACCAGTCTGGGGCTCGTCTGATCGGGGAGCCGAAGGCAACAGCCTTTCCCGTCATCTCGTCGTCGAGAACGAATCGGCCACACAATCCCCCGTTCTCCCGGGAAAAAAGGCAGGCCGATGCAGAAAAAACGAGCATAGTATGCCTTTGATACAACTCGTCGCCGGTGGTCGCGCCGCTCATTTCGAAACCAGCGCCAATTCTGACGCTTCCTGTTCAAGAAATTCGTCCAGCAATTCGAGGATGCAAGCTCGCCGTCCGTCCTTGCGAAACTTCCCCACAGATACCGACTTGATATGTTCAAACAAAGAAACAACGGAAGGCGGATAACACAAATCGCCGCAAAGCAATTCGATTTCCTCGGTCAACCGTCCAATATCGCAGGAAAACCGGCGTCTGGCTGCTTTCACTTCCATGACGATCCATTTTCGCAGAAGACATGCCCCGTCGTTCGGCGGCCTGTCCTCGCACACTCTTCGGATTACGTTGCATTTCTCTCGTTCGCTGTTTGCCAAGCACAACCGCACGATGTCATCGGATTCTCCAGCATGCTCGCTTCTGGCGGCAACCAACAAGTCGGCGCAGGACGAAGCGGAACACAAGCCATGTTCAATTCCGAACAATCCGTCCTGCCAATCCATGCGAACTTCTTCGGCGAGTTCCCCGGTCAATCCGCAATGTGTGCAATCATCCATCGTAGATGTACGGGCAAGGCCGGTCGTTTCTATGCCGCAGACTTCTTCCGGACCCGAAAAGACCATTGATACGAGTTCCGTGCCACCGGCATCGGACAGCCTCCTTTCGATTTGTTCGTGCGCGATTTTGCAGGAATTCCGGACGTCGCGGCAAAAGTCCGAATGCAACGGTTCAAAATACCAATTATCAAGAGCGGGAACAAATCGGCCATGGTCCGCAAGCACGTAGAAGTCACCTCCGAGGATACAGCGAGAAAGCCGTCTCGCGATTGCAACAAGGGCATGCGCGCCTTCCCTGTCGAACCCGCGTTCCGGAAAATCGGAAGGAGTAATGGGGTGTCCCCGGTTTTTGATGAAACGCCAGAGCGTTTCCTGTTCGACTTCGTTGCTCATTTGACTAAGAAATAACGATGGTTAATCGTTCCGTCTGCCTCACGAATGAATTGAAATACACCATCCGACCAAACACCGGATGGGGACGGGTATGATCCAGGAATTTCAAGCAGACTTCTCTTGATTCCATCGCCGCCCCTCGACGTCGTCCGCGCTCGGGTGCAGCCTGTCGGCGTAGGTGGACTCCATGATCAGGATGTCCGCGCCCGCGGGGTACTCGTAGTGGCGGAGGATCGGCTGGTCGGGCTGCCCGAGGTCGCCGGAGAACAGGATGCGGTGGTTGTGCCCGTGGTCGGACCTTATGTCGAGCTGCGTGAGCGCGGAGCCGAGGATGTGACCGGCGTTGAAGAACTCCAGCGTTATGCCGCGCGCGATCTCGCGCGGCTCGTGGAGGT
>JAZUCR010000774.1:0-14821 GCA_045639225.1 Victivallales bacterium | reverse complement strand
AGCTCGTTGCGTTCGATCTGCTGACCCACGGCCAGCGGTATGCACATATATTCATAATCTTCGCGTGCGGTCAAGCCGTAGATGCAGGAGACGCTGGCGACCGCGAGCACGTCGCGCCGTTCGAGCAGGGACGCGGTGGCGGAAAGACGCAGACGTTCGATATTCTCGTTGATGCTGGCGTCTTTCGCAATGTAGGTATCGGTCTGCGGGATATACGATTCCGGCAGATAATAGTCGTAGTAGCTGATGAAGAATTCCACCGCGTTGTCGGGCAGGAACGCCTTGAGTTCGCTGTAGAGCTGCGCAGCGAGGGTCTTGTTGTGGGAAAGCATCAGGGCAGGGCGGTTGATCTGCGCCAGCACGTTGGCGAGCGTAAAGGTCTTGCCCGATCCGGTGACACCGAGCAGCGTCTGATATTTCTTCCCTTCTTTCAGACCGCGGACCAGTTCCGCGATGGCCTGCGGCTGGTCGCCCGCGGGCGCATATTCCGATTTCAGCTCGAACTGCATGATGCGGCCTCAATCCGGTTTTTCGATGGTGATCTTGCGGGTTTCTTCCCGGTCGGTGCGTTCGATCGCGACCCGGATGGTTCCGGGCGGGAACAAGCCGTCGATCCGTTCCGGCCATTCCACCAGGGAGATCGCATCGGACGCATACAGGAATTCGTCGATCCCGAACGCCAGCGCGGCATCCGGATTGTCGATCCGGTAAAGGTCGAGATGGAAGAACATGCCTTCGGAGCGGGGATATTCCTGCACGATGGTGAAGGTGGGACTGGAGACCGGTTCGGTGATGCCGAGACCGCGGGCGAATCCGGAAGCGAACACGGTCTTTCCCGCTCCGAGATTGCCGTCCAGTGCGAACACCGTGCCATTGGGGGTTTCCGCCGCGATCTTCGCGGCCAGTTCGCGGGTCTCCTCCACTGAATTCGTGTAATAAACCTGTTTCATTGGAAATGATCGTATCCTGTTTGTTTCGGGTTCAGCTTGAGGCCGGAAACGCTGCCGGGATCGCCGGGAACGAACCGTCCGATGCAGGTCAGTTCGGTATCCGGGAACGGCCAGGCGCTTTCCAGACGGCTGCGCAGACGTGCCGGCAGGGCGAACAGAAGTTCGTAGTCTTCTCCTTCGGTCAAAGCGCTTTCGGGCGAGGCTCCGGTGCGCAGCGGGATCCGGTCCGGTTCCAGCTGCAGGGCGAGGCCGGAAGCTTCCGCCATCCGCGTCGCGTCTTTGACCAGACCGTCGCTGACATCCTGCATGGCGCAGGTGAAATCGCCGGCCAGAAAACGGGCTTCCTTGAGACGGGGCGCGAACGTGAGATGATGTCCGGAAAGAAACGAATTGCCGAACCGTCCGGTGGCATAGAGCAGATCGCCTTCTCCGGCCTGGGAACGCAGACAGAGCTTGCCGCGTTCGACTTTGCCGAGGATGGTCAGCGAAAGCGCCTGTCCCGCGGTGAAAAGCTTCGCCATGTCGCCGCCGATGACGGAGATCCCGTATGCGGCGGCCTCCTTCGCGATCCCCTGATGAAACGCCAGCAGCCATTCCTCGTCCATGGGATTGACCGCCAGGGAGAGCAGGGCATGAGTCGGCACGCCGCCCATCGAGGCGATGTCGCTGATGTTGCGTTTGATCAGTTTTCCGGCAACCGCTTCCGGGGCGGTCTCCCGCGTGTAATGAACGTCGGAGATCACCTGATCGACCGCCGCCAGCAGCAAATCCGGGGTGCCGAGATCGAGCACCGCGCAGTCGTCGCCGGGACCGACGGTCACATCCGGCGACTGCGGAAACAGTGCCGTGAGTTTCCGGACAAAACTTTCTTCGTTCATGGGAAACGGATTCAATCCTGCGTTTCGAGTTTCAGCGCTTTGCGGATTTTTTCCGCGGTCTCATCGGCAGCGGCGTCGGATTCGTATTTGAGCTGACGCCAGTTCCAGTGGAAATTGTCGTCCGCTCCGCGCGGGACCACATGGAGATGCGCGTGCATCACGACCTGTCCGGCACAGGTGCCGTCGGCGAGATGCAGGTTGAATGCATCGGCATCGAGGGCGCGTTTGAGCGCCACGCCGATCCGGGCACCGACCCGGAACATGCGGCCCGCGGTCGCTTCCGGGATCGTGGCGGAACTGGTGTGATGTTCCTTCGGGATCACCAGCGTATGGCCGAAGTTGATCGGACCGATGTCCATGAACGCATACACCAGGTCGTCCTCGTATATCTTGCGGCTCGGAATTTCACCGGCGATGATTTTGCAGAAAATGCAGTCTTTCATGATTTGCTTCTCCTGTGTTAATTACTTTTTATTACAAGTGGATGATTTTTATATTAGGGAATTTAACTTTTATCTGTTCTGCCAAAAGCCTCCTGTGACAATGTTCCGGTGTCGGTTCGCTGCACAGCAGACAGCTGCCAACTACGGAAGAAAGTTCCAGATTCTCCATTATACCACGGGTCTGAATGATGCGTGAGAATTGTGCCATATATTCGTCCCAAGAAATTTTTTTGCTTTTATAACCATCCAGAAGTTCTTTCGTCGGGGCCCAGTTCGGACGATGCTCATAATCGCATTGGCATATTTCTCTCAGAAAAAACGCCAAATCTGCTTTTTTGGTAAATCCGGCAAGCTGAGAGACATTGTTTAACCGGACATCTATAAGTTTATGAACTCTGCTCTTCCGCAGGAGATTGAAAAAAACTTCCGCCCTCTTCCCCCCGAAACCGATCGTATATACGACCGGCAGCATTTCATCAGCCTTCATTCTCTCATCCTTCCTTTTCATTGATGCGATAGGATATTTTTTCTCCCTGCAAGGCATATGCTTCCTGCAACCGTTCGGAGAATGATTTCCCTATTCCCGGAATTTCTTCGGAATCAAGATCATATTCCTTCAATAGTCTGAATTCCGTTTCTTCCATTTTTTCAATTATTCCGTTCTGCAGGACGTTAATGATTTCAAGTTCCGGGTAATGCTTCGACAATTCACGGGCCACCAAAATATAACGGTGACATTGGATTGGATCCTGTTCGGCACACATGATACCTATGCAATAATGCTCCATGCCTTTTTTCAGCCGCTGAAGCCCCTGACGGAACAAATCGGTAGCCGATAAAATATCAAAATTCACCCGATCGTTTACGTAACATGATTTATCGTCTGGGCGTGCTCCGCACTCTTTTCCCAGCGAGACATAAGAAATCCTGTTTGATTTTAGATTTCCAGCCAGAATATTGCCATTGAATTCCGGTTTAAACTGACTGTATGGGGTTGTCCTGATATCTGCCACTGCATTGATGCCGTATTTCTTCAACACTTCGATGAATCCCGAAAGCGTATAAGAAACGTAACCGATTGTATAAATCTTATTCATATGATCTTATCTCTTCCGAAAATTCCGGGAAAGTATATATTCCATTGACTTGAAGCCAGAAGCCAGTTCGCCCGTCTTTGCTTTTCCAAAGCCGACCTAAGCCCAGACGAAGGAAAATCTCGGATTGGGATCTCAGGAATCTGTCGAACTCAAAAAGACGACTTAATTCATGTTTCGATAGCAGTTTTTGGACATAACGATAAAACCCGAAATCCGTGATGGACATAGATCGTAATTTCAAGCCGTCGGAATCCGTTACTGATGCCCGAATTTTCTGGAAATCTCCGTCATTGAAGAGATGGAGTTGGACGGCAGCTTTAATTGTGATGATCGATTTGGAAGGGGCAGATTCTTCCGGAATGACTTTCTCAGTGATATCCATTCCAAACCCCCGACTGATCGATGGGGACAAATTCGATTGAAGAAGTTCACGGAATTCATCAGAAGCAGCCTGCCCGATGATTTTCCAGTTCCTCCATAGATGATCTTCTGTATGAGGAACTTTTATATTTGGAGCCGGATTGAAGTCAGCGGCAATTTTTGTTCCAGGTAAAATACGATAATCTCGACAATCTGTTCGTTTAAGATAGGGCATGGGACGAATCAAATTCATATTTTCCGGATTGATTCCGGCCAAGCAGACTTTTTCACTCTCATCGGAAAACCGTGTCAAGTCAGTGACGACAATTGTTTCATTCATATCAGCATTCCTTTGTATGAGTTGGTTTCATAACTGTTATAAGTCAAATGCTCACGGTAAAACCGATATCAATCCCGGTTCATGCCGGCGGCACGTACCAGATAATAGATCAGGGTCAGCAGCGAACTCAGCACGGCGGCGACGTAGGTGAGGAACGCGGCGTTCAGCACTTTGCCGGCGCTGTCCCGTTCCGGTGCGGAAACGATTCCGGCGGTGACCATCAGCTGTTTGGCGCGCGAACTGGCATCCCATTCCACCGGCAGCGTCACGATCGAAAACACGACCACGGCACTGAAGAGGATCGCCCCAAGCATCACCATGCCGCCGGACTGGAAAATAAAACCGGCGATGATCACGATATAGGAGAGGAAGGAGGAGATATTGGTCACCGGAACCAGGGCGCTGCGCAGTCCCAGCGGACCATAGCTGGCGGCATGCTGGAGGGCGTGTCCGGCTTCATGACACGCCACACCGATGGCGGAAAGCGAAGCGGAATCATAGACTCCGGGCGACAGCCGCAAAGTTTTGCTGCTCGGATCGTAGTGATCGGAAAGGAAACCTTCCACCCTTTCGATATTCACATCATAGATCCCCGCGCTGCGGAGCATTTGCGCAGCGGCTTCCGCCCCGGTCAGACCCGACGAGGCCTGATAATGGGAATATTCGGAAAAGGTGGCTTTGACATACATCGAAGCCAGTCCCGCGATGATCAGGCCGGGAATGGCGAACAGCAGATAAAGCGGATCGAAAAACATAATGCCTCCTTGTCAACAAATTATATGATTAATGTAATCCGTATTTCAGACAAGGCAAGCGGAAAAAAGTTTCTTTTTCGAAAAAAAGCGGTTGGCGGTCAGCCGAAGTAACGGAAAAGGATACCCGATCCTCTCGCGTCAGGATCGCCATCCGCTTCCTACTTGACGATCTCTGTCAGCTGGATATCTCCGACGGTAACGGTATCGGTCGTGTTGCGGTTGTAAATATAGAACGCACAGCTGTGAACCGTGTCCGGAACGGTGAAGGTTCCCTGGCAGCGGTGGAATTTCTGATCGCCGGGGATGGAACCGGCCAATATCAGATAACGTTCCAGCTTGCGTTCCTTCGTGTAATTGAAGACTCCGGCCATATTTTCGTATCCGACCTTGCTGACCTCAAAACCTTTCCGGATCATGAAGGAGATCCGGTAATTCTTGCCCGGCTGCACGTTCAGCGGGATCCGGCGCTGCAGATATTTCCCATTGCCTTTGAGTTTGATGACGTGCTTGTCCTTCAGGGGAACAGAATCATCCAGTTCCGTTTCTCCGAGCGCCAGCGGAATGATCCGTTCCGTTTTCCTGCCCGCGGCGGTTTTGGGCATGACCGGAGCCGGCATGGCCCGGCTGATCTCCACGATCTTCACATCGTCAAGGGAAAGTTCACCGCGGGAATTGCTGTTGTAAACGAACAGAGACGGTTTATAGAGATTCTCCGGCGTGTCGAATTCGACTTTCACGGAATGGAACTTGCCGTCATTGACCACGCTGCCGCCCATGAACACGAGACGCATGAGTTTTCGCTCTTTCTGCGTATAGAATCCGATCATGGTGAAACAGTCGGACGGCCGCGGCGAAACCTCGGCGGATTTGCGGATCTGCGCGGTCATTTCATAATGGGCATTCGGCGCCAGAGCCAAGGGGAACGAACGCATGCAGAACTTGCCGTTGCCTTCGAGCAGAAAACCTCTCTTTCCCGAGGCGGCAGCCTTGGTCGAATAGGCAGTCTCCTCGAAATCCAGGATCAGATTTTTCCCGGATTTCTGCGCGGAAAGTTCCGGCATGGGGATCTTCTGTCCGGAATCTCCGACGGAGATCAGGTGTCTGGCCTTTTCCATTCCGGGAGCGGTGACCGTGACCGGCAGTATTTTGTATTCATTCGCGGGAACTCGGAAAGTGAAATATATCACTTCGGAATCATGGTCCGGGACGGTCAGTTTTTTCCGCTGCGTTCCGACGGAAACGGTGAATTCGGTTTCCTGCCCGGTATAATTATTCACTTTGACGGAAACCATATCCCTGGCCGGCTGTTCCGCGACAGCGGTGAACTGATGTGCGCCTTTGAGGGTGTCGATCAGGATCACGGCCGATGCCGTTCCGGCAGGGACATCGAAAGAGACCTTGCCGTCTTTCAGGGCATAATCGAGCGAAACGGGATCTTTATATATTTCACAGAGCATGACTTTTTTCAAATGAAAACCTTGCGGAAGTGTATAAGAGATCCTGCCGGATTTTTTCTCTTCGTTCGCGATGGTGAGTGTAACGGCTTTGGTGCCGCCGCCGTCGATGACCGAAGCCGTTTCCGGCAGAATGCGGTGTGCGAAGGCTTTGATCGAAGGATCGGGCACGGTAATTCCGCGAACGTCATCGAAGACCGCCAGATTCAGGAACGGAGAGATCTGCTGACGCAGTTTCAGCAGGTAATAGGTTTCCGGATAGATCAGGACCAGATCGTAACGGTTGCCGCAGAGGAATGCCTGAAGGATGCTTTTGTGCGTCAGCGGTTTTGACCACAAGCCGTTGCAGCTGCCTTCGAAAATGATCTGATCCGGCAGCGTGTAACGGTAGATGTTCGGATCGCGTGCAAATCCGGAAAGCAGAAAATAAAGATGCGTTCCGAACACGTCGGCAATGCCCTCGGTCAGCGCACAGAAATCGGGTTCGATTTTGCGCATGGCGGACATCATTCCATCCAGGAATTTCATCTTGAAAACCGGCTTGTCACCTTCGCCGTTATTCTTGAAATGCGGATTGAAGTCAGGAAGTGCGTTCCGGAATGCAAAAGTATCCAGATACGCCGTGTTGCAGTGATAACGGGAAACGTAGATGTCGATCCACTTGCCGAGGAACCTGGCAAACTCTCCGTTCCGCCAGTTCATCGGCATATAGCCGGTGCTTTCCTCATAATTGCCGCCGACGATTTGTTTCTTGCGGTGGACCTCATTGATCTGTGCCGTTTTTCGGCGAAGATCGGCTTCATCGACCGTAGATGAATCGGAAATGTATTCGCGGTTTTTCACATACCAGTCAAAAGCGGGCGGACGGTATTCCGCAGGGTATTTCTCCCATGGAATGCCGAAATAAAGATCGGTCAGCAGATAATAAGGGGCTATCCCGTTGCCGAAAAAATAATGTCCGGTATTGCCGCCGCGGTCCCGCCAGAATTTCATCTGTTCGGCGAACACTTTTTCGCCGCCTTTGTCAAGACGCGGCAGATAGTAGGCCGGACATGCTCCGTTGAAAGTGCTGCCCCACATCTGGATGTAGTCCAGTGAAAGGAAGGCCGCCGCTTTGAAACTGAGCTGGAAAGCCGTGTAATCCTTGTACTGCTTCATCAGCCCGGTATGTCCGCAGGCATTTCCCTGGAGCCAGGCATCGCAGCTGCGCAGCCATGGACGATAGGCATTTTTCGGGTAGACCGAATAGAAATATTCGCGGTAGAGGTCCGCTCCCCGGTGCCAGGTGCCGTTCAGGACGGCCGTGACGAAAGTGTCGGTTTTGACGGTTCCGGCGGGAATGCGGTGACGGCGGCAGATTTTGAGGCTGACCGCATTGGATGAAGCATTGGCCGCTGAAGTGAAAGCGGTGATCCGCAGTTTCCGGTCGTGGCATCCGTAATAAAAACTTTCTTTCCCGTTGGTGAGGATCGCGAACGGCAGTCCGGCATGGTCGGGGTAAACGACCGAAAATTCGCCTTTTTCAGCGGGATAAGGGATGAATTCTCCGGCGGAGAACGGCCAAACCAGGGTATCCGAAGCCGGATTTTCGGAAATGCGCAGTTCCGAAAGGACCGGACCTTCCACCTCGATCACGTCGGTCACGGGATGCCGGTTGTCGACTTTGACCAGCCAGACCAGCTGATCCTTTTTCGCGGTAATCATGAAAGAGACTTCGATTCTGTCATCGGGGAAATTCCAGACGATCTCCAGTTTTTCCGGGGAAATCTGTTTCAGACTGACCAGACGGGCATCTTTCATGTCCAGATACCGTCGGTCATTTTTGCCGCGGGTCTTGAGCAGCAGACTGAACATGGAGCCGTTGAACCCTGCCGGCTGAATGGCGGTGCCCGTGGCGGTGTTGGTGATCCCCGACAATGCTCCGTTGGCACGGGAGAAGGTATAACGGGCATTGCCTGCGTCAAGCCGGCAGAACTGATTCTCATCGTAACGGTAAGAAGCCTGAATATTTGTGGCTTCTGGTTCAGCCCCGTTTCTGCGTGTCAGGATCAGTTTCAGCGTGACCGGCTCCTTGCCGTATGCTTTCAAATCTTTTCCCTGAAGTCTGGAAAAAGTTTTTCCGCCATCCGCCGAGACCTGGAAAACGGCAGAACCCTTGGTTTGAGCCGTCAGTTTTTCCCACTGGAGCAGTCCGAACGGTGCGGCGGTTTTGAACTGAGCGGTCCCCGTCGATATCTTCTGACAGGTGGACACCGGCAGGTCTCCCTGCGGAACGAAGGAAGGGTCACGCGTCAGCAATATGCTGGAAATCCGTTTCCCATTCAGCGCCTGAACGATCTGAACCTGGTGATTCCCCTGGTCGAGCTTCATGGTGAAGCCTTTTTTCCAGAACCATTTTCCGGCGGCGGGAATGAAGCCTTTGAGACCGACCTCATGCTTGCCGCCCTGGTCGTCGAAAACGGAAAACTGCCAGTTCGCCACGGACGGCACCCATACCCGGAACCACACCGTATATTCGCCGGGAGTCCGGATCTGATACTGGTAGGCCGCCAGTTTGGTGAAATCGATATACCCGCATTTTGCCTGAGGATCATCATGCTGCGGAGTGTATTCGGATGCGTCTTTTTTGATCTGCACCAAAGCCTCGGTTCTTGCCCCGGCTTTCCGGGCAAAGACATCCTCCTGAAAGAAGATGCGGAGCGGTTTCGCACAGGCGATCACCAGGTTTTCCGATCCCGTCTGCGAAGGCAGTTCCTTATGGAGCCGTACCGTGCCCCGGTCAACATAGCAGCCGTTCAGGATATCCGTTTCGAACAGATAGGAGCGTTCCGCTGCGGACAACATCGTTGATAAAGATAACATGGTCATAATCAAAAAAGCCCGTTTCATCTTAATCCTTTCTGGTGATCTTCACATTCTGAACCCGGACGATATCATCGGAATTGATGTTGTAAACGTAAATGAACGGTTCGATGATTTCACCTGGCGTCCTGAAATTGTCCGCGACCTCATGAAACTGGCCGTCGCGGGGGATCCGGGTCGCGAAACTGCGGATCAACTGGAATTTTTTGTGGCCTCGGTCATATTGCCCGATCAGGACTTGCGTATCCGTCGCCTTGGTGCTGGTGTTGATCCCTTTTGCAATGCGGAAAGACAGCGTACAGTTTTTGTTCGGCATCAGGTCCAGCGGGATTTTCACGCAGCAGAATTTACCCGCGCCTTTTCCCTGAACGGTAAGATCCCTGCCGAGTTCGGGCGTCTGGACTGCGGGCGGAAGCGGGAGCGGATGTTTTTCCAGCAAAGCGGCGGTTTCCGCTTTGACTTTTTCCTGCCAATCCGTCTTCGCGGCGGAAAACCCTTTGAGAATCATCACATATTCAGGCGACTGGTATCCTTTTTTTGCCGGTTTCGGCGTCCGGGCGCTGAAATAGAATTTATGATAGATTTTGCGGTCCCAGAACATGTAGGAGCCTTGCGTTTTGAAATATTTGCCGAAGAAGCCGATGATCCCTTTGCCCGCATCGGAATTGTACTGCGCGAACCAGAGGAGTTCCGGCTCGTGATGTTTGCGGCAGAGGAACCAGCCTTCATCGCTGTTGAATTTCCCGTTCAGAGTCGAGCCGTCCGGACGCCCTGCCATCCAGAGATCGTTCCGGTTCGACCAGCAGAACTGGTAGATGTAGAATGAATAGATCGGCTGATCATCCAGCGCCTCGTAATGCTTGCGGATCACAATCTGTTCCGGGGTGACGGTATGACGCACAGTCATTTTCAGATTACCGAGCATGGAGACCTTCTCCAGCTGAAGTTCTTTTCCGGTATAGAGCCGGTTGCCGACCTTCTGGTCGATCCCGTCGGCCCGGATCGTCACCGACAAGAGCTTTTCGCATCCGCCTTCCTTGTGTCCGGCGCCGATGAATTTATTCGGCCCGGTCGTGGACAGGATGGATCCGTAAAAACCTTTACGTCCGCCGATCTCCGTCCCGTCGTAAAAATACTGCGCGCTGCAGTAAAACGCGGATTCATCGTAGTGGACTTTATACGGACCGGACTGCAGAACGATATCCCCGGCGGAAAGCAACCCCGCAGCTGCCGATAAAACCAATAAAATCTTCATGACAGTTATCCTCCGGAATCACATGTCGGAACGGAAATGCCGGCTGTGGTTATTCTTGACGCCGTTATTGGTATAATATCCCCAGGTCTTATAGGAAACCACCGATACCGCGTCCACATTTCCCCCGAGGAACAGGGTATTGATCACGCCTTTGTGATGGGGATAATATGACGTTGCCGCATCCGGATAAACATACGGCAGCACGAACATCCCCATATTGGGATTTGCCTTGCTGCCATAAAATTCGGCAAGATGCCCGGTGGCGTCCCCTGCATAGATCAGACTCGAAGCATATTTGATGCGGGACATTTTATAATAGGTATAGGCAAAAGCACGGGTGTCATTGATTCCCCCGTATGCATTGATCCCGATCGTCTGGCATTGCGACAGCAGGGAAAACGCTTCGGACGAAGACACGTCTTTGAACCCGTTGAGTTTGGCAGCTTCGGGCCGTGATGCGTCTTTGGAACCAGGACAGATCCAGAGGACGGCAGTTCCCGCATAGGGAGCCAGCACTCCGACCCAGCCATTGGTGGTGCTGTTCCCGCCTTTCACATCGTAACAGCCCGGAATATAATCCTGATGGTCATTGGTATACATCTGGAGCGCGGTCCCCATCTGTTTCAGACGGTTGGTGCAGGAAGTTTTCCGGGCCATTTCCCGGGCCCGGTTCAAGGCAGGCAGCAGCATTCCCGCCAGGATCGCAATGATCGCTATTACGACCAGGAGCTCGATCAATGTGAATCGGTTTGGCATTTTGCACTTCGAAGCCGGCTGATGAGAGATGAATGGCGGAATATGGTTCATGTTCGTTTCCTCCTGTTGTTTTTTGGTTTTGAACATTTTCTTTCATATGTTATTTTCTGCTTGATTCGCGATAGGTGATCTCCGGTTCGACCAAAACCGTTTTCCCGTGCCATTGGCGCATGACCGCTTCGGAAAGCGCCTTGCCGATCTGAACTTCGTTCAGTGAAATGGAGGAAAGTGTCGGACGCAGAAGGTCATCACTTACGATATTGTTCATCCCGAGGATTTCCAGGTCCTGCCCGATCTTGAGTTTCATCTGCTCGGCCGCTTGGTAGATCTCCCCTGTGAATGCGTCTCCCATGACAAAGAAACTGCGGTAACCCCGGCGGATCAGTCCGCAGATCTCTTCCACGGGAACCTTATGCGTATAGGGCGTGATATTGACCTGTTCATAAAAATCCTGATCCATTTCCCGATAGGCCCGCTCAAGGCCATTGAGGATCTTGACCCCGTGATGGTTGATTGTACCGCCGATCCGGCGCCGGTAGACCTCGTCCAGATGCCGCAGCGAGATTACCGCCAGTTTCCTGAACCCCTTTTTGAGGAAATGCGTTCCCGCCAGCCAGCCGACCCTTTCATTGTCGACCAGGATCCGGTTCGCATGTTCGAAAGGCAACTCCGTATCATCATAAAAAACGAAATTGATCTGACCTGACTCGTGTTCATGTCCGGCCAATTCGCGGAACGGGAAATGACGGTCCCCGAAAACGACCAGCGAGTCCCAGCGTTTCTGAAATACTTCATCGATCCATTGCCGATGTTCCTGTCGGGTGACAGAGTCTTTTCCCGGCAGCATCCGCAGCGGCACATTCAACCAGGAACCATCGGCAGGCATATTGTCGAGCACGGAAGAAAAGAAGCGTGCGAAGATACTGGTTTTAACATCCACAAAGTAACCGGTACGCCGGGTTTGAGGATCCGTTTTCTGCGGCCGGGACGAAGAGACAAAAGTGCCCACTCCCGGAATTCTCCGCAGATATCCTTCCTGTTCCAGTTCGCGCAGGATATTGTTGGCTGTCACATAACTGATCTCCATTTCGGAAGCCAGACTGCGCCCGCTCGGGAAACGGTCTCCCGCAATACATTTTCCCTGTTGGATCTTATGTATCAGCAATCTTTTCGCTTTGCCGCTTTTCGTTTCCGAAATCATATCAGTCTCCGATTATATCGGTTATAAAGTGATATATATCACAAAATATAATCTGATTCGGCTGAAATTCAAGCGGGGAAAAAATAAATTTCGAATAATTCTGCAGATGAGGCTGTTTCAGGGAAATCGTGTTTTTTTTTCATTCCCGGCTTGACATTTGCCGATTGTGATTTACTTGTATAGCTTATGAAATCCGGCTGCTCGGGCCGGATGAAACCATCAACAGGGGGAGAAAAAACATGAAGAGATCCGAGATCTACAAGTGCGCGGAATGCGGCTTGACGTTCGAAGTCACCACGGGCTGCAACTGTCCGGTCAGCTGCTGCGGCAAAGAAATGAAACTGATGCAGGCGCAGACGGCCGATTACAAGCAGGAAAAACATGTGCCGTATCCGGAATCGGTCAACGGCGGCATGCGGGTCACCGTCGGCAGGGAAATGCCGCACCCGATGCTGGAAGCACACCATATCGAATGGATCGAAGTCATCAACGGTCCGTATGTGAACCGCAGATACCTGAAACCGGGCGAGGAGCCGCGGGCGGATTTTTACGTGCCGCTGCAGAAAGGCATGATCGTCCGGGAATTCTGCAACATTCACGGACTGTGGGAATACGAGGTCAAATAACAGGACCGGAAAGGAATTTATGGAAAACTATCTGAAAGCCGTGCAGGTAACGGAAAAAGTCTGGTGGGTCGGAGCGATCGACTGGAACCTGCGTGAATTTCACGGTTACCGCACCGCCCGCGGCACCACTTACAACGCGTATCTGGTGCTGGCGGACAAGATCACATTGGTGGACACGGTCAAGGCGCCGTTCAAAAACGAAATGATGCAGCGCGTGGCGTCGGTGATCGGCGACCCCGCCAAAATCGATTACATCGTTTCCAACCATGCGGAAATGGACCACTCCGGCGCGCTGCCGGAAGTCATCGCCGAAGTCAAGCCGGAAAAGGTGTTCGCTTCGGTGATGGGAGTGAAGGCTCTGGACGCCCATTTCCGGCTCGGACCCGCCCTGACCGCGGTCAAGACCGGCGAAGTGATCAGTCTCGGCAATATGTCGATGACGTTTGTCGAAACGCGGATGCTGCATTGGCCGGACAGTATGATTTCCTATATTCCGGAGCAGAAGGTCCTGTTTTCGCAGGACGGATTCGGGATGCACCTGGCCACGGACAAGCTGTTTGCGGATGAAAACGACGCGGCGGTGGTGGAACAGGAGATGCGCAGATATTATGCGAACATCCTGCTGCTGTATGCGCCGCAGACGCTGAAACTGCTGGAAGACCTGCCGAAGCTGAATCTGGCGATCGACGTGATCGCGCCGGATCACGGTCCGATGTGGCGGCGGAGTCTGCTGGGTCGTCCGATGGATTATTATGCCAAATGGGCGGCGCAGAAACCGGAAAAGCGCGCGGTGGTGGTTTACAGCACCATGTGGCACAGCACGGAAAAGATGGCGGTGGCGATCACGGACGGCATCCGTTCGACGGGCGTTGCGGTCAAGATGATGTCGCTGGAAGCGCATACCCGCAGCGATGTGGCGGCGGAAGTCATGTGCGCCGGTGCGCTGGTGGTGGGGTCCCCGACCCTGAACAACCAGATGTATCCGGCGATGGCGGATGTGCTCTGCTATCTGAAGGGGCTGCGTCCGAAAAACGTGCTGGCGGCCGGGTTCGGTTCGTTCGGCTGGAGCGGTGAAGCGGTAGCGCAGATCTACGAACAGTTCGCCGCCATGAAACTGGAATCCGCGGCCGAGGGGCTCAAGATCAAATATGTCCCGACGGATGCGGACCTGAAGAATTGTTTCGATTACGGAGTGAAGATCGGCGAGAAGATCCTTGCCGCCAACTAACCTCATAAGGAGAACAAAAATGGACAAGTATGTATGCGATGCATGCGGTTACGAGTATGATCCTGCCAAAGGCGATCCCGACAACGGCGTGCCGGCCGGAACCAAATGGGAAGATCTTCCCGCCGACTGGACCTGCCCGGTCTGCGGCGTGGGCAAGGATTCCTTCTCCAAAGCATAATCGCTGACCGCGATAACCAACGGACCCGAACCGGTGTAAAAGCCGATCCGGGTCCGTTTTTTGAGGGGGCGGTCCCGCTACGGATCGAACATCGGTGCTTCACTTTCCGGCAGGTATTACCGATATGCACCATGTCCGTGAATAACAGAAATACATTTATCTTTCCATCCGGTATTATCTGTAGGGATTTCCGTTGGAAAACACCGATATTTTCGAATCCTGTAACAGACAACAAAAAACATGAAACACTGTAAAAAAAGAGACTGATGACAGCTTTTCATGATTCCGGTAATTCGTGCTCAATTACCGGCATCATGGTAAGTATGCGCGGCATGCTCATTGACTAGTCGATGAAAATTCGATACAGGCTTGTCAGTAGGAACTGTGAGCGAAAGACAAGGGTGTCCACCGCGAGGTGGAATCTGAAAGAAGTCCGTA